>CBESZZ010000296.1:0-5570 GCA_965534055.1 uncultured bacterium
CGTGTGCAGGGTGAGCTCGTGGCGGTCAAGGACCTGGCGCAAACGCCCTTGTTCTCAATGGGTGACGCAAACGTTGTCCTTGGGGCTGGTGCTCTCGGGGCGGGAAGCACGTTTGATTCGAACACGGTCGACGAACCCTCGAATGGAGCGGGCCCAGCACGGTTCCGCGGCGTCGAGGGAGCCGGGCTGCAATTGCCGATCGAGGAGTTGGTGCCGTTGTGGGAGCGTCGCTTCACAACCGAGCAGCCCTACAAACTGCGCGGCGAGCGCAACGGCAATCAGGCCTTGCCTGCCGGGGGCAACGTCTACCCGCGCGTGCAGGGCTACAGACCTGGCACGCAGGTGATGTTCGATGGCGCAGCCTCGCGGGGCGACACCACGATCTTCTCGCCGCGCATCGTGTTCCACGACCACTTCCGGGTCCGGGCCGTGGACGCTTGGAGCGGTCTGCTTGAGCTCGAAGACCCTGACGGGTCCCTCGTTCCGGGTGGGCGCATGCTCGCGAACAAGCCGCGACCGCGAGTGCCGCTCTATGACTTCGCCGTGCAGCGGGTGGCTCAAGACGGCCAGCGCTACTTCACGGTCACCGCCCCGGACCGGCCGCGATCGGCCCATTCGGCGGCACTCGACAACGCGATCGCTGCGTTGGATTCGAAGACCGGATCCACGATTTGGTCTACTCGGGACTTTGACGAGTCCTCCGAGACTCTGAATGAAGTCACCTTTCTGGCGTCGCCCACCGCGCGCGGCAACCGCTTGCTTGTGCCCGTGCTGAAGCGGGGAAGCTACGGCTTGCAGTGCTTGGACATCGACACCGGCCGCCCGCTTTGGCGAACATGGCTTCATGGCGGCGGGACGGAGTTCGCCCGCGCGCCCGCAAGCCCCGTGGCCGAAGTCGATGGTTTGGCGTACGTGCTGACCAACGCCGGCGTGCTGGCTTGCGTGGACGCCTTCACCGGCGATCTGCGCTGGGCACGTCGCTACCATCGTCGGCATCCCGAACGAGACAAGCCATCGTTCGGTCGGGGCCGTGAATCGAACCAGCGCAACGTGTTCGGCAACCAGATGAGCCTCTACCAGGAGCGGGACATCGACGGTTGGGCCACTTCGGATGTCGTGCTGTTGGATGGCTTGGTGATCTTCACTCCGTCCGACGGCCATGTGATGACGTGCTTGGACGGCATGACCGGAGAGCTGGTTTGGGCCCTGAATGTGTCCAGTCCCCACGCGCCTTACACGCGGCTGAACACCTTTGTGGGCCATGACGGGACCTTTGCATATCTCACGGGCGACACGTCCATGGTGAGCGTTGAACTGCGCACAGGAGTGCGGCAGTGGATGCTCGAACTGCCGCCAGAAGTGGGCATGAGTTCATGGCGCGGTCGAGGCATCGTGACCAACCACGCCGTGATGATTCCTGGAGTTCGCCAGATCCACGTGCTCGATCTTGAACAGGTAAGGCAGGGCAACCGGAAGTGGAGTGCAGTCACCATGCCTGCGTTCGGAGTTGGTAAGCCACCTCTGTCTGGCCCGATGAACCTGTTCGTGGATGGCTGCTACGTCACCGCGGTCTTTGAGGGTGGCATCGAGTGCTTTACCACCGGCCGCGCCTTAGAGACGATGGTTGCGAACACGGTGAGCGCGGTGGACCAAGCCGAGATTTTGGCTCAGGTTGGTGAGCTTGGGCGCGCAATCGACGTCTTGGACGCGGACCTTTCGCGGGCCGGTGCGGCAGTATCGTCGCCCGAAGCGGTGGCAGCGATGCTGACCTACGCCCGAGAAATTGCGCTCGAACAATCAATCGGCGGCCAGCTGAGCGACGCGTTGGCCACCTTGGAAAAGACCGCCCCCCACGTGAAGCACGAGCGCGACCACGAGTTGCGTTACCTGCTCGCGCGACTGGATGTATTCAAGCGCTCCCGCGATCTCGGCAAAGTGGCGGAAGCCCAAGGCGTCCTCTACGCCCTGATGGAGCGGGGTTTGTGACCGCTCGCTCTCTGCTAAACGACTCTTCAGTCGTCCTGACCCAATCCAAACGACTCATGGCGACCAACCGACCAACTCCTCTGAACATTCGCACTGGCATCGTCTTCGCGGTTGCCGCGACGTGGTCGGCCAGTCCGGCATTGGCGCAGGGCGACGAGAAGCTCTACCCACCCGGCGTTTCGGCGGAAACCGAAGCGGCGATCAAGCGTGGGCTCGATTTCCTGGACCGAAGCCAGGCGCGGGACGGTTCGTGGCGCAACAGCGGCGGTTACGGTTCCTACCCGTCGGCCATGACCGCGCTTGCGGGCATGGCGTTGCTCGGTCAGGGATCAACTCCCACGCGCGGTAAGTACTGGCAGAACCTGCGGCGAGCGACTGAGTACTTGATGGACCAGGCCGGCGAGGATGGCGTCATCACTGCGGGCACCGAAGAGGGCCGCAGCATGTATGGCCACGGCTTCAGCACGATGTTCTTGGCGCAGGTCTACGGCATGGAAGAGGACGTGCGTCGGCAGAAGCGGCTGCACGGTATCCTCACTCGCGCGGTCAACCTTGTGGCACGTTCGCAGTCCGGCGCAGGTGGCTGGCTCTATTCGCCAGACTCCGCCGGTGACGAAGGCAGCGTGACGGTCACCCAGATCCAAGCGCTTCGCGCGTGCCGCAACGCGGGGATCACCGTGCCGATCAAGACGATCGAGCGTGCCGTCCACTACATCAAGAAGAGCGCGAACCCCGACGGCAGCATCCGCTACAGCGTGAACAGCGGCGGTGGTGGCCGCGCGCCAATTACCGCGGCGGCGGTCGCGGTGCTCTACAACGCCGGGCGCTACGATGACCCGATCGCCGAGAAAGCGTTGGAGTACTCCAAGCGACACGTGCGCGTGAACAACTCATCGGGCCACCACTACTACGCGCACCTCTACCTCTCCCAAGCGCTCTACCAAAAGGGTGGCAAGGACTGGGACGAGTACTACAAGAAGATGTCCGCGTGGTTGCTGCGTTCGCAGCAGCACGACGGGTCTTGGGCAGGTGATGGTGTAGGCACCGTCTACGGAACGTCGCTTGCGCTCACCATTCTGCAACTGCCCTACGCGCTGGTTCCGATCTATCAGCGCTGATGAGACGCTGCTGCAGTCCCGCCGACGCGTAACTTGTCGCAGCGCATTCACGGCCAACAGCCACCATTCCTGACCCGGTATTCATGTTCGCGTTGAGCTTTCTCAATCCGATGATGTTGTGGGCGCTGCCGCTTGCGGCACTGCCGATCATCATCCACCTGCTCAACCGTCGGAAGTACCGCACGGTGCCCTGGGCGGCGATGGAGTTCCTACTTCGCGCGATGAAGCGCAACCGTCGGCGTTTGCGCATGGAGCACTGGTTGCTCTTGCTGCTGCGGACGTTGGCGGTGCTGATTTTGGTTTTGCTCGTGGCGCGTCCCGAGTTCTCCAGCAGCGGTGTGCTCGGCACGACGACGCATCACGTGGTGGTGCTCGACGACTCCGCGTCCATGCGGGCTCGTGGCGATGTCTCGACTCTGGATGCGCGGGCGAAGACGCGTTTGCGCACCTTGGTTGACGATTGGTCGACCAACCGCGCTGGCGATCTGGTGACGCTGCTGCGCACCAGCCAAACTTCACCCGACTTTGTCGGCGAACGCGCGGGGCCTGAGCTTTCGCGTCGCGCTGGCAGCACGATCGCTTCGCTTCGCCCAGGCGAAGGTGGCATGCAGCTCGCCGCGGCATTGACGCAGGCGCGCCAATTCTCCGCCGACGTGGAGGGCGCTGGTCGCACCGACTACTGGCTCATCACTGACTTCCGACGTGTCGACTGGTTGACCGCGGACGGCAAAGCCGATCCGGAGATTCGCAAAGTGCTTGCGGCGATGCCTGAGGCGACGGAAACGCTGCACGTGATCGGGCTTGGCAGTCAAGAATCGCAAAACTTGGCAATCGCCGGGGTGCGGTGCGCTGAACGCGTCAGTCTCGCCGCGGTGTCGACGGGCATTGTTGTGGATGTCGAGAACCGCGGCTTGGACCGCTCCTCGGCCACGGAAGTCGTGCTCGAAATCGATGGCGAAACGCGCACCGTGCGGCCGGTTGCAGACCTAGCGCCCGGTGAACGGGCTTCGGTGCTGTTTCGGCACACGTTTCGAGATCCCGGCGACCACGAAGTGCAAGCGTCCTTGCCGCCGAAGGATCGTTTTCCGTTGGATGACACGCGTGTGTTGGTGCTCGAGTCCCTCGCTCGCTCTCGCGTGCTGATCGTCGATGGCGATCCGGGCGAAGAAGCGTTCGACGCGGAGTCGTTCTACCTAGCGACCGCGCTTGAGCCGGGTGGCGAAACAGTGTCTGGGATCGAAGCCCAAGTCATTGAGGAGAGCCATCTGGCCGACCAAGACCTCGCTGAGTTCGGCATGGTGTGGTTGTGCAACGTGCCGGCCCCTGAAGCCGAGGTGATCGAGCGGTTGGAATCATTCGTTGCCGCGGGCGGTGGCTTGGTCATCTATCTGGGCGACCAAACCGATCCCGAAAGCTACAACGAGGCGTTCCACAAGAGCGGCGCCGGGCTGTTGACGCGACCGTTGGGGGACTTGGCCGGCGATCCGGATCGTCCGGTGCGCGGGCATCTCGCGGCCCCAGAACACGACATCGTTGGTGAACTCGACGTGGTGTTTGAAGCACTGCTCGGCCGCGCAGTGTTGGTCAAGCGCTGGATCGAACTGCTCCCCGCAAACGACGATGCCAGCCGCGTGATTTTTCGCGTCGAGGGATCCAAGGGTGCTCCATTGCTGATTGCGTCGACGTTCCAAGGTGGTGGCGACGTCGCGGTTCTGACGGTCTCGGCGGATACGCATTGGTCGAACATGCCCATCACCCCACTGTTCTTGCTGCTGTCGCAACGCCTGCACGCTTCGTTGGTCGCCGCACAGGATGCCAGTCAGTTCAACCTGGAGCCCAGTGACACACTGCAGATGCAGATCGACCCGGGCTTGTTCCAGGCCGATGTCGTCCTGCGGTCCCTGGGCGAAGAAGGGGAACAACGGACGTTCACCGCACAGGATGCGACGCAGGATGAGCCGGTTGTCGCAGGGAGTGAATCGCAGAACGGATCGAACGAGGACCCAGCGTCTTCTGATCCAGATTCGCAGGTCCCAACCGAGAGTCCTCAGCTCGACTTGTCGATCCCAATGACGGAGCTTCCAGAGTTGGGTACTTGGGAGATTCTGCTGGCAGGACATGGCGGCGGCACTGAACGACGCCTCCTGGCGCGCAACGTTCCGGCCCGTGAAGGGCGACTATCCAAAATGAAGCCAGCAGCGATGGCCGAGGCGTATCCGAGTGACGTGATCGATCGGATCCATTTTGATCTCGAAGGCGACGTCTCAGGTTCGACCACCGCGTCAAGCGGCGGTGGCTCCGCGTGGCGAACCCTCGCGTTTGCACTGCTAATTGGCTTGTTGCTCGAACCGCTCCTGGCGTGGCGCTTTGGCCGGAGGGCGAACTGATGGAAGGCTTCCTGCGCTGGTTCGCGTCCTTCAAGGGCATCGCCGTCGAAGATGGGCAAGAGCTTCGGTTCGAATGGGC
>CBESZZ010000297.1:0-5545 GCA_965534055.1 uncultured bacterium
GAATCGCCCTCTCAAGAATCCGCGCATTGGCTGTGAAGGGC
The DNA here is from genome assembly GCA_965534055.1 of uncultured bacterium. Classification (GTDB taxonomy): domain Bacteria; phylum Planctomycetota; class UBA1135; order UBA1135; family UBA2386; genus CBESZZ01. The sequence goes on from CBESZZ010000297.1 coordinate 42, forward strand.
CTCGCACTTGCCCCTGCTCTCGCCATGGGTGGTCCAGGCCGCGACCGGCGTGAGGGTCCCGGGGGGCGCGACGGGCCTCCTGGGCGCAACGGCCCACCCGGACGCAACGGGCCACCCGGACACCAGGGGCGGCCTCACAACGGCCGCAACGACCTGCCGGATCGATTCAATCGGCTGTTCAGCCGCGGCGAAGACAACCACATTGATGTCGATGTTGCCGCGCTAGCTCTGAGCGAAGCGGCAAACATTGCAGAGCTCTGGTCGCAGCAGAACCCAGAACTCACCATCTTCGCTCTCGAACACGCGCGCGCCTTGTTGGCAACCGAGCGGCTTCGACGAGGAGACCGCCAGGCCCAATTCGCACTTCATTCGGAAGCCATTGAGATCCTCCGGGTCTTGTGCCAGCACCCCGAGGGCGAGTCCCCGCCCATCGCTCCGGCTCGAGAGTTGGTCCACGCATTGCTCGGCCGGCAAGTCGACTCGTTCGACCGCCAGAGCTTCACCGCCGAGGCGATCACACTTGCCGAAGCGCTGGTCGAACAATCACCGTTGGACTCAGAGGCCAAGCGAACCCTCGCGCGCGCATTGCTGACCCGCGCACGGCACTTCGGCAACAGTGAGTCCAAGCTGTCGGACCACGAGCGCAGTCTCCAGCTGTTGCGAGCCGGCTATGCGGCGAGCCCAACCCACACGACGCGCCAGCAGATGGAATTGCTTGACGCCCATCAACGCACCGCGCGCTTGGCGCTGCGCACCGAACGGCCCGTCTTCGCACTGTCTACCCTGCGCGATGCGGTAGATGTGGCCAAAGAGGTTCTTGCCGCCGGCACACCGGGCAGCGACGAAGAGGCCGCACAAACCGTGAGCGGGCGTCGACGCATGTTTGGTGCGATGGCGGTCGGCCGCTTTCGGCGAGACCTAGAGGACGCGTTGCACGCTTCGGGTAACGCCACTCCACGCGAGACGGCGGACGCACTGCTCCAGTGGTCGTCGGACTAGCAATCAAGCATGGGGAGCGGCCGATCCCGGCGTGGCGGGCAACGCTGAACGCACTCCCCCCGACGCCTGGCATGCCGACCAACCGCGCAAGACGCCTTGCACTGCCGCTCCTGCTATTCAAAGAGGGTCGCGAAAGTTCGATACTCCAACCGCACCAGACACTTGGAGAGTTGGGTGAACGCCAGCAAGAGCGTTAGGAAGCACGCGACGGCGTACCCGATTCCATACGTCTGCATCCCTTCCGTCGCACTCCACATGGCGAGTCCAAGGTTGGCGATGAAGAAGAAGATGCAGGTGACCAGCACCTGCCTCCTGCAATCGAAGTAGAGCAGGATCAGAATCGACACCAGCGTCAGCACGTGAAACAGCGCGCCAAGGCAGCAGAACCTGAAGACGCGAACCGCAAGTTCTGGCAGCCCCAGGAATTCGAACAGCAGAGGTGCGAGGATGATGCAAAACGCCGTCACCGCCCCCTGCACTCTGATGAGCCGAATCGCCCCTTCGCGCAAGACGCGGGTCATCTTCTCACGGCGTTCCTCAATCACGGGAAGCGGGAAGCCGTTGAGGATCGACGCATAGTAGGAGCGATAGGCGTCGTAGAAGGTTGTTTCGACGAAGACCAGATTCAGAGCCAGAGCAGGAATGATGGTCATGTACGCGAAAAAACTCGCGTTGTCGTAAAGCGGATGAAACCAGATCGATCCGTAGTGGTTCTCGCCCTCCAGAAACCAAAACACCATTTTGTCGACCCAGATCGCGCCGCTGTAGAAGAAGCCGACTCCCACCAGCTTCCGATACTTGTTCAAGCTACCGAAGATCGCGACGCTGCTTTCAGTGCCTCGTTCTGCACCTCGAATCACCAGGCCGATGAGCAGCACAAGGGTGAGCGCCTGACCTGAACCGTAGGCTGCGAGTGCGCCGGGAACCCCTGTGCCGTCTCCCATCGCGTGGATAGAAATCCACGACAAGACCATCCCCATGATGTATGCGATCAGGATCTTCTCAAATTCCTTGACGATCGTAAGCCAGATGAACGCGACCCAAGTGAGGCTGACCGTGACGTAAAGCGCGGTCGCTGCAAAACTCAGCGCGGGGCCAAACCCCGACATGGAGCAATACACCCAACCCACCACGGTCTGCAGCACCGCAACGAAACCCAACGTTGAAATGAAGCACGGCACAATGCGCTCATACCGCTTGCTGTAGAGCTCGTCCGCCAGCCATCTCGTGAACGCCATCTGCAGAACGCCCACGGTTAGCAGGCTGAACGCAAACGAATAGGTCACCAGACCAAGGAAGATCTCTTCGTGCGAGTTGTCAGCAAGCTCGCCGCCGGACATGGCAACAAGCAGCAGCCCAACCATGGTCACGATCCAAGGACCCGACGAAATCAATCCCGCACTGGCAAAGATGCGCAGCTGCGAGAACAACCCCGTGTTGCTCTCAATCATCTTCCGCAGTTGGAAGCCAATGCCGGCCATGTCAGCTCTTCCCCCGCTTGAAGAGGCCAGCCAAAGGATTCTCTGTTTCGAGCCCTACGCCGTCGTCCGCGCCATCTTCGTCCAGCCTCTCTTCGTCCGCTAGGTCTTCTTCAGTGCGCCGATCTGCGGAGTGATCTCTTCGACCAGCGCTTGCGGAAACACCATCCTGGCCACCAACGAACGGTGCAGCAGGCTCTGAAGTCGACTCAGGCTCCGCAGTTTCCTCGACGCTGCGAGCAATTCTGGGACCGAAGAGCGAGCTACTGCCGTCCTCCGCCCACTTGTTCACTGCGCGTTTGTAGATTTCCTCGTAGTCGCGAAGCATGTCCTCCTGCTCGTAGTAGCGCAGTACGCGCTGCTTCAAACTGTCAGCCATCTGCTTCCGCAACTCTGGATCATGGTACAGCTGAAGGATCGCACGGGCAGTGGACCCGGGCGACGCGATTGGAGTCAACAAACCCCCAATGCCAAGCGCGCGATCCTCTGGGGAGCGTCCCTCCAGGAGTTCGCGGCAACTGCCGACTTCGGTGGCAACAACTGGCACGCCCATCGCGCCTGCTTCGAGGATGACCAAGGGCTGCGCCTCGGAGATGCTGGTCATCACCATGACGTCGAGCTTCGGCAACTCTTCGGCCACGTTCACGCGGCCTTCGAAGTCGACGTTGTCGGACAGGCCGAAGTCCTCCGCCATGCGAATGCAGTCTTCCGCGTACTCAGGATCCTCACCCATGGGACCGAGGATTCGCACGCGAACGTCAGGGACTTCACGTGCGACCAGGCGCATCGCGGCGACCAATGTGCGCACGTCCTTGATCGGACACACACGCCCAACAAAGCCGACGGTGAAACGATCGTTCTCCGGCCGCAGAGGAACCGGCAGCCGCGCTGCGGTAGCGAGCATCTTGCCGACGTCGATTCCGTTGGGAATGATCTCGATCTTGTCGGGATCCGCGCCGTCTTTGACCTGTTCTTTGCCGTTGTCGCCGTAGAGCGTGAAGATTCGGTCGCTGAACGCGTAGCAAATGCGCCCCATCACCTGGAAATGCTCGTTCCAGAACTGCTTGAAGTAGGGCGCCTGATCCGCAATCACGAACTCCCCGGACTCCCAGTCCTGAATCCAATCGGCGGAGTGAATCTCGATGCGTCGCTCTTTGCTGTAGATCCCGTGCTCCGTGAGCAGAAGCGGGCGACGCCACGCAAGCTTTGCGGCCGCGCCGAGAATCCCGGCATAGCCCGTTGAAACGGTGTGGTACGCGCCGGCCGGAGGAATGGGGAAGGTCAGCACGTTCAGCAGGGGCTGATAGGCGAAATGCCACGTCCAGAAGAAGTTGAGGAAGGATTCCTTGGGCGCCTCTTCGCGGTAGCGATCCACCATCACTTGCCAGCTCTCTTCAGCGAGCAGGAAATCGAAGGCGTTCGGTGCACGCTTCACCAGCTTGCGGAAATCGAGCACGAACCGATGGAACGACCCGGCTCCATCACTCTTGATGTCTTCGGCAAACTTCCAAAAGCTGCGCACCGCGGCGGGCGATCCTCGATCGAAGAACGAGTAGTTCCGTTTCGGACAATCGAGCCCAATCTCCTGCAGGGCGATGACATTGTCCGGCATCTTGTACGCGTGCTTCTCGCCGAAGAACCCCACCTTCGGGCTGATGTGCATGATGCCGAAGGTCAGATCACTGATCTGCGAGACCAAGTGGTGCACCCAGCTGGATACACCTCCGGCTACGAAAGGATACGTGCCTTCGAGCAGCAAGCAGATGTCGGGCTCTTCCTCGTTGCGACGGTGATGCTTCTTGATCCACTTCATACTGCACCGCCTGCAAACCGACGTTTGTCCGGACGCTTCCTACCTTCGGATTCTCCAAGACTGGCCAACCATCCAGGGACCTCTGCGCCCGCGGACACGAGGATCGCGGCTTCGCGCCGCGCACCTTCGAAGTCCCGAGCACGCGCGGCGATTTCTGCGCGAGTCAGAGCGATCTCCGGTCGGTTGCGATCGTCGGGAAGAACAGCAGCCAAGCACGCTCCAGCCCCGTCGTAGTCTCCGGTTTCGGTGAGTGCCAACGCTTTGATCTGCACGGCGCGCCATGCTCCTGGATGGGCTCGAAACGCTTCGTCAGCGAGGCTGACGGCTTGGCTCGCGAAGTAGCTCCCCATGTCTGGGTCGAGCACTCCACTCGCCGAATACTCGTAGCAAGCCCGCGCGCATGCGAGTCTCGCTTCTTGGACCGCATCGATGGGATCGAGAGCAGGCGTCTCATCTTCTTCATTCGATGCCTGGTTCCTACCGGGCTCTTGCTCGACCTCGTCGTCGTCCTCTTCTTCCGCCTCCAAAGCTTCCAACCGTTGATCGAGGTTGCGGCGCAGACCCGCAATGCGCTCTTCGTGGCGACGACTCATGCTTGCCAACTCGGCGTAGGCGCAAAGCCGCAACTCAGGCTCCGCTTCGTGCAGGCAACGACGAAGGATGCCAACGTGGAGGGGATCTCCGACTTGCGCGAGTCTGGTCAGCAGGTTCCGCCGGCGTTCGAGCGAACCCTGCCGTAGCACCATGGTGAAACTCACCGTGGACAGCTCTCGGGAAAGATCATGCTCCCAGTTCCCGGTAAGAGCCGATCGCTGATACGTGTCTTCTTCCTCTTCGTCTTCGTAGACGACGTGGGCGTTGCGACGGTCTGCATCAGGCCGCATGACCCAGCACCACGCCAACGCGGGCCCGATGAAAGGCACGAAGATTGTGGTGTAGAGCACTGCTTCCACCTCCGGAGCCGTGGGGCGACCGCCGAGGAACGTCGCAGCCAAGCAAAACGTGACCGCGACGAAGTGGAACAGCAGCCCTTCAATCAATGCGGGAGCGGAGGACTCGCTGCTGACGAAGGTGAAGTTGCGAATCTCAAGCGCTGTGCAAACCGCACCGAAGTCGATCACGCCAGCGAGGACTCCCGCCAAGACAAAGCCCACAAGGCGAAGTTGGCGCATCGTGAACCAACGCCGCTCCGCGCGTTCGAGCTCTTGCTTGTC
>CBESZZ010000298.1:0-5545 GCA_965534055.1 uncultured bacterium
GAAGATCGCGTCGAGCTCGTCCTTGAAGCCCAGGTCCAGCATTTGGTCGGCTTCGTCGAGCACGACGGTCTCGATCCCTTCGCAGTTCATGGCGCCACTGTTGATGTGGTCCAGCAGTCGACCAGGCGTGCCGACGACGAGGCGTGGGCCGCGGCGCAGCCTGCGCCGTTCATCACCGACGTTCGTGCCGCCGGTGTAGCTGTCGATGAGCAGGCCCGGCACATCCTTGAAGAACCATGCGAGCTCTTCGCTCACCTGGTTTGCCAGTTCGCGCGTGGGCACGACGATCAACGCTTCGGGGCCGTTGCCTCTAGGTGCGTGGTCCGCTGCGTCTTCCAACCACTGTGGCGCCAGCGCGAGACCGACTGCGACCGTCTTGCCCGAACCGGTTTGCGATGAGATCCGAAGATCGCGGTTCAAACCCAGCGACTCGACGACGGACTGTTGGACCGCGGTCAGGGCGGTGAACCCTTTGCGCACCAGGGTGCGGCGCAGCAGCATCGGCACGCCGGCGAAGGGGTCGACGGCCACTTCTTCTTCTGGCTCGGCGGTCAGTGAGTCCGCGTCTTGGCCGTTCTGGCGCTCGTCGCCCCGGCTCGCGTCGTCGGCAACGTCTGACTGCTTCTTCTTGGCCTTCTTCTTTTCGGCCTTCTTCGGGTTGGCAGGCTGCTCGTCCGAAGAGTGCTCTTCGACCGGTGCTGCCGGTGCCGCTTCTATCACTTCGACCGACTCTGGGGTCGGCTCTGGCGTCGCAACTGCCTCGGTCGTGGCGGGAGAATCAGGCGAGAATTCCACGCTTGTGGTGTGCGTCAGTTCGGTATCAGACATCGTTCAGTCATGGCGGCGCAATCTGCGACGCTTGGGGTCGTGGCGGTGCTACACCACTGGGAGGAGACACGAAGAGATTCCACACGAACCCATAGGGTCGCGTCGTGAACGTGCCGGAAACCTCACGCGCACCCCATTCGAAGGGTGGGCGCTTGGCGACGCTGCAGGGCCACGGACTCTCATGACGTGGCGGCAGGGGGGACACGCCCCTGGTTGCACATCCTGCGCAGCGTCGAACCCTCGAAACCGCGAACGAGCTAGGAAGCGCGCGGACCATAGGCGCAGTTTGCCTCTGGGGAAAGCCCTCCACTGAAGGGTTCGAGTTGGGTGGTTCTTTGCCCGGGTTGCTGCGGCGGAAATCTGGGACCTGGCGGGGGTTTGGCAAGCTGAAACGCTCGACGCCGAGGCGGTCGAAGGCTCCTCTGGACACTCTTCCCCGATCTCATGACAGCCAAGCCTCTCCCAAAGATTCTCGACAAGCCGGCCCTCCATGCCGCCGCAGCGCTGCTGGCCCGGCGCGACCCGGCTCTGCGGGCTGTGCACCGACGGCTTGGGCCGCCTTCGCTCTGGAAACGCTCCGCGGATTATTCGGGGCTGGTGAAGATCATCCTGGAGCAGCAGGTCTCGCTGGCTTCGGCCAACGCCGTGGCGGAGCGGCTCCGCCTGGCATGCCGCCCGAAAGTCACCGCGGGGCGCGTGACCGCCCTCAAGACCGATGGCCTGCGGGCCCTTGGGTTCAGCCGGCAGAAGGCTCGGTACGCCCTGGCGCTCGCGGACGACGTCACCGCGAGGCGGCTGGTGATCGGTCGGTTGCGGCATCTGGATGACGAAGGAGTGCGCCAGCAGATCACGGCGAGGCTGGGCTTGGGTGACTGGTCCGCCGACGTCTTCCTGATGCTGGCGCTGCAGCGACCCGACCTCTTTCCCATCGGCGACCTCGCGCTCGTCAAAGGGCTGCACGAATTGGATGGCGGGACCTATCCCGACGCCGACGCGCTGCTCGCTCGCGGCGAGTCCTGGCGGCCCTACCGAAGCGTCGCGACGCGCATGGTTTGGCAGCTCTATCTCGCCAACCGAAGCGGTCCGTAGCTAGCGGGACGAATCAGCCGGCCGATGCCGCTACAACGGGCGCATGGTTCTGCGCACCCCCGGCGTTCTCCTCGCATTCGTCGTCATGGCTCTCGCCGTGCAGCCTGCCGTAGCTCAAGAGGCGAGTGTTCCTGAGTTCCAGTCTGCGCTCGTTCTTGGCAGTGTGCACCGGGGTGGCCGGACTCCGATCTATACGAACCCGTTGGAAGCCCTTCGTGTCGCGGGCGACCTCAAGGCTCCGGCGGTAGGCGACGAGGTTCAGTTGTCGAACGGTGAAACCCGCGCATGGCGCAAGGCTCCCGCGAGTGAGGGGAAGGCGTTCAAGGGTCGGCAGCTTCGCGGCGCGGTGCTGTTCGCCACGGTCACGGTCGAGGAACGCCGCGCGTGGATGCTGCGCGTTGTCGGCGCGAGCTTCGTCCTTGCGAACGGTGCGCCGCGGATGGGCGACCTTTACGGGCAGGGCATCACGGAGTTTCCCGTGATGTTGGAAGTTGGCGTGAACGAGTTCTTCTTTCAGATGACGCGGTCGGGCTCGTTGGAGGTTTCCTTCGCTGAGCCGCGAGTCCCGCTCTACCTTTCGGAGCTCGACCGAACTCTGCCCGATGCGCTGCGTGGCGCAGGGCGGCGTGGCGGCAAAGCAGGGATCATCTTGGTTAATGCGACCGAGGACTGGAGTGAGGGTCTCGCAGCCGTTGTGCGCGACCTAGACGGTCAGTCCCTGCGAACCAGCCTGCCTTCCGTACCGCCGTTGTCTCGGCGTAAGGTGCAGGTTCGATTCGAGTTGGATGCCGACGAGATCACTACGGAGACCGTCGAGCTACCGCTCGAACTGATGCGCGACGAGGCGGTTCTCGATGCGCGCACCATGTCGGTGCTCGTGCGCGAACAGGCGGAGAGTCATGTGCGAACGTATCTCAGCGAAATTGATGGAAGCGTCCAGCCCTATGCGGTGACGCCGCCATCTTCAGATCGCGACGCGACGCAGCCCTTGGCCATGTATCTGTCGCTACACGGCGCATCGGTGCATGCAAGAGCTCAGGCCGCCGTCTACGAACCGAAGCCCCACGGCGTGGTCGTCGCACCGATGAATCGGCGCGAGTTTGGCTTCGACTGGGAAGACTGGGGCCGAATCGATGCGCTCGAAGTGCTGAGTCGAGCAGAGAAAGAGTGGGGCACCGACAAGGCCCGCACCTACCTCACCGGGCACTCGATGGGTGGGCACGGCACGTGGCGGTTGGGAAGTTTGTATCCCGCGCGGTTCGCGGCCATCGCGCCCAGTGCTGGGTGGCGGGACTTCTGGGGTTACTGATCAGGCGCCGACTTCGGGCAGTCGCCGACGGGGGTGGCTGGGATTCTTGATCGAGCGGCGAATCAAAGCCGCACGTTGCTGTTCGGCAGCAACCTGGCTCAGCCCGGCGTCTACATCCTGCACGGAGATGCGGACGAGTCGGTGCCGGTAGATCAGGCGAGGTTCATGCGTTCGTTCCTCGCCGACTTCCACACGAACTGGGCTTACTACGAACGAGTTGGCGCGGGGCATTGGTGGGGCGACGAGTGCGTGGACTGGCCGCCGCTGTTCGACTTCTTGCGGCAGAACCAGCTGCAGGCTTCCCCCGAAACCGTGGACTTCACGACCGTGAACCCGGGCGTGTCCTCGCGCTGCGATTGGGTTGAAGTCAGTGCTCAAGAGCAATCGCTCGCCCCGACGAGAGTCGAAGGTCGATTTGGCGCCAAAGCCGCGACGGTTCAGCTCACCACAAGCAACGCAAGCGGCATCGTGATTCATCGCGGAGCGATGTCGTTTGATGAAGCGTCTGACTCGCTGCAGATCGAGATCGATGGATCGAAGCTCATCGTTCCGAGTTCGGAGCCCCACCAGTCGTCGGTTGTTTGGTTGCGCAAGGACGAAGCCAATGCGTGGCAGCTTGAGGATGCGTGGGATCCAGCCCACAAGACCCCGGCGCGCGCCGGCCCATTCAAGAACGCGGTCCGCCGCCGCATGACGTTCGTCGTCGGCACGACGGGAACCGCGGCGGAAAACGAGTGGGCGTTTGCGAAGGCGCGCTTTGACGCGGAGCAGTTCTTGTATCGCGGCAACGGTGCCGTCGACATCATGCTGGACACGCAGTTCAACGCAGGGGAGCACACCCGCAACGTCATCCTGTACGGCAATCGCACGACGAACGCGGCGTGGGGTGACCTGCTCAGGGACTGCCCGATTGCCGTCGAACGTGGTCGCATCGTCGTGGGTGACCGCGAACTAACCGGTTCAGACCTGGCGTGCGTGTTCGTCTACCCGCGCGCGGGATCGACACTGGGGTTGGTCGCGGTCGTCGGCGGCACGGGCTTGCCCGGCATGCGTTGCACCGATCTGTTCCCGTACTTCAGATCCGGCTGCCACTATCCGGACTGGACGGTGATCTCGACCGAGATGCTGACCAGCGGCGTGCAGGGTGTGCGCGCCGCGGGCTTCTTTGGTTCGGACTGGCGGTTGGACCCGGCGCAGTCCGCGTGGCGTGAAGATGACTAGTGAGGTCGGGCTAGCGAAGTCGCGCTACTCGGCCTTCGCGATGACTTTGTCGCCGTCCATGCGCAGGACGATCTTCTTGAAGCCGGGCTTTGAGTAGGCCTCGAATGCCGCTTCTTCGAGGTGCAGCGCGATGCGTGAACGCAGGCCGCGGGCGCCGGTTTGCTTTTCCAACGCCTCTTCGACGACCTTGCCAAGTACCGCGTTGGAGATCTCAAGCTCCATGTTCACGAGCGACAGTTCCTTGCGGTACTGACTCAGCACGTTGCGCTCGAGGATCTCGCGCAGTGTGGTCGGACCCAGCGGCTGGAACGGGATGATCCGCGTGAAGCGGCCAATCAATTCGGGCAAGAAGCCGTACTCTTGGAAGTGCTTGACGTTTTCGAGTTCTTCCTGGTCGTAGACGACCGCGATCTCTTCGTGCTTCTTCTTGTCCTTCTCTTGCTCGCCTTCACGGTCGACGTCTGCGTGTCGACGACCGAACGCCATGCCGCCGGCTGCGTCGCGTTGGATCAGCCCTTTCAACCCTGAGAACGCGCCGCATGCGATGAACGCGATGTCGTGCGTCGGGATCAGTGGCTTGTCACTGTAGCTCTCGTGGCTGAAGTGCGTGGGGATTGGGATCGTGGCGCCGTCGAACAGCTTCAGCAGTTCACGCTGCACGCCGAACCCCGAAACGTCTTTAGTCGTGCCTTGGCCCGCGAACACCGCGCGGTTGGTGGAGCTCGCCAACTTGTCGAACTCGTCGAGGCAAATCACGCCGACCGTGGTCTTCAGCAGGTCGCCTTCCGCACCATAAAGAAGCCGCGTAATCAGCGACGGAACGTCTTCGCCGATGTAGCCGCTCTCGCTGAACGACGTGATGTCGACCGTGGTGGTCGGGATCTGCAGCACGCCGTCGAACAGTAGCTCCGCGAGGTAGGTCTTGCCGCAACCCGTGGGGCCGACGAGCAAGAGGTTCTGCTTGGGCGGCAAGTCAGCGCGGGGAATCTCGTCGACGAACAGCGCCTTCGCACGACGCACGTGGCGATGCGCCGCGAGCGCGACTGCTTTGGTGGCACGGTCCTGGCCGCGGTAGCCCAAACCTCGCAGCGACTCGAC
>CBESZZ010000299.1:0-5519 GCA_965534055.1 uncultured bacterium
TCGATGTCGCCGGCACCCAGGACAAGGACGAGATCATCCGAGCTGGTTGGCACTCCTTCGATCAGACCCGGAAGAGCTTCGACAGCCCCACCGCACTCCGAGCTGCCGCCGCGTGCACGAATCGCTGACACCAAGTCGGCGGCGGACACCGCGCGCTTGTGCTCTGCGGACTCGCGTGCGCCGTAAATGTCCGCGATGACCGAGTGGTCCGCGAGGGTCAACGCCTCCGCGAAGCCATCGAGCAGGTGCAGCGTGCGCTGATGCTGATGCGGTTGAAACACCACCAAGATCCGACGGCCCGGGTAGCGTCGCCTCGCGGCACGGAGCACCACGTCAATCTCGGCGGGATGGTGCGCGTAGTCGTTGACCAGGGTGGTGCCTTGGCGCCCCTCCCGTAGCTCGAACCGACGCCGCACGCCGGTGAACCCGCTCAAGCCCGCGCAGGCCCCAGCAGGCTCCGCACCCACGAGCTGTGACAGGCCGAACGCGAACAGCGCGTTGTAGACCTGAAACCTTCCTGGCAGCTGCAGCTGAATGCGCGGCAACCGCTTGCCGTCGAGCATTGGAGTGAAGCCGTACCGTCCGAAGTCGTCTGTGATCTCCACTGCACGGATGTCGGCGAACAGGCCCGATCCAACCCGCAGAATCCGCACGTCGGCGTCGACCTTCTCGAGCACCGAAACCGGAACGTCTTCGTGCACGAGCACAGACCCGCCTGGTCGTACTCCGGCGAGGTATGCCGCGAACGCTTCTTCCAGCTCTTCGGTCGACTCGTAGCAATCGAAGTGGTCGTGGTCGAGATTCAGGATCGCCGCAGCGAATGGTCGGATGGAGTGAAAGCTGCGATTGAACTCGCACGCCTCGACCACGAACTCGTGACCGCTGCCGCCGTAGCCGTTGCCGCCCAACTCCGCGGAGTCGCCGCCGATCAGATGCGAGGGATCGAGCCCACCGCCACGAAGCGCCGCGACCGTGAGCGCCGTGGTTGTGGTCTTGCCGTGGGTTCCAGAAATCGCCACCGTGCGCTTGCCTTCCGAGAGGCGGCCCACGGCTTCGGCATAGAGCAGAGGGCGGAAGCCACGCCGCTCGGCCTCGACCATCTCTGGGTCTGATGCCGGCACAGCCGCCGACCGCACGACGTAGCCGTCTTCGCCATCGATGTTCGTGGGATGGCTACCGGCCCAAACCGAGAGCCCTTCTTCGCGAAGAGTCTCCACGATGATTGGCCCATAGGCATCGCTGCCGGTGACCTCGGCACCGATGCCGTGAAGCAAACGCGCCAAGCCGCTCATGCCAGAGCCGCCAACGCCAACGAGATGAAACCGTTTGCTACCGAGTCGCACGTGAACCACCCAGGGGACGGGCAATGCGCTGCTCGAGATCTGCCAAGATCGCAGCGCAAGAATCGTTTGGAGCCAGCGCGCGAGCACGGGCCCCCATGACGCGAAGCGTGTCTGGGTCAGCCAGAAGATCACGCAACTGCGGCGCGACAGCGGTCACGGTCAGGTCATCTTCGTTGACGAGCACCGCTGCTCCAGCGGCGGCGAGCACCGTGCCGTTGCGAAGCTGCTGCTGGTCTCGGTGATGCGGATAGGGAACGATCATTGAGGGTCGACCAGTCGCCATGAGTTCTGCGACGGTGCCACCGCCGCCGCGACAAATCACCAAGTCCGCAGCGCCGTAGCACAGCGCCATATCCATCGCGAGTGGACGCACGACCACGGCGAGACCATGGTCTTCGGCGCCTGCGTAGGCAAACCGCACCGCGTCGTCTTTGCCGGAGCCCGACAGGTGCACGACTTGCAGCTTCAACTCCGTGGCGCGGAGCGCAGCGGGGATCACCGTGTTGAGACTCTTGGCTCCCTGACTGCCGCCGGTGACGAGCACCACCGGTGTTGCATCAGACAGTCCAAGAGCACGTCGGCATTCCGCGCGGTCGCCGACCGCGAAGTCCTCGCGCAACGGCGTGCCGGTGAACAACGCCTTGCCGCGCTGCTGTTTCGCGTTGGGAAGCCCCAGATAGAGCCGGTTGGCGAACGGTAGCAGCAACCGATTCGCACGGCCCGTCGTGGCGTTTTGCTCCAACAAGAACAACGGCAACTTCAGGCTCCGGGCGGCGAGCCCGACGGGAACCGACGTGCGCCCGCCTGTAGCAACTACCACGTCGATGCCACGAGACTTCAGGATCTTGCGAGCGCGCCGCACGGAACGCCAAAGCCACGCCGGCGAGCGAGACCGGCGCTTGGGCTGCTTGGCCACCGGACGCTGATCATCGCTTGGTTCCAGCGTCAACGCGGGATCCAGCCCCGAGCGCGCCAAGAACTCCTTCTCCACCGCACGGCCCTCGGTCAGCAGCACCGCGTCAAAGCCTCGTGCTCGGAGTGCGCGCGACAGCACAACGGCAGGCATTAGATGCCCCCCGGTGCCACTGCTCACCAAGCAAACCCGGTGTGCTGGACGAACCACTGCGTGATCCAAGTGGGGTGCTGCAGACAGTTGAGGCATTAGCCGCGAGTTGACGACGTCGTTCGCTGGACGCGTCTTCGTAGATCCACTGAGGACGGCCGAACGCCGCGGACGAGGTTGGTCGTCGCGGAGAAGGCCCGGGTTTTCTGCATCACGCCTCTAACGGTCGGCTGGGATCAGGATGACGTCACCCTTCTGCAAAGCCTTCGCGTTCATGTTCGGGTTCAGCTTCACGATCTCGAGGTAGCGATTCTTGTCCTTGAGCACCTTCTTCGCGATCGTGGAAGGGTTGTCACCGGACTTGATGGTGTATTCGCGCGTTCCCGCCGGGGCGCTGCTCTTCCCCGCTGGCGGGTTGCCGGACTTGACCAGGAGCGATGAGGTCGCTGAGGGAATCGGCGGCAGAACGATCTCCTGACCGCGACTCAGCTTGTTCGGATCGAGGCCTGGGTTCGCATCGACGACCATCTGCTGGTACACCCTCGACCTTCCGTAGTGCCGCTCCAGAATCGTGCCGAGCACTTCGCCTGGCTTAACCGTGTAGGTCACGGACTTGGCCGCAGAAGCATTCACCGGCTTGCGGTTGACGGGCGCTGGACGCACCGAGTCTTCCGTCGTTCGGCGAGGCTGCCCGACGTCACCCGGCGGGGCCGACGGCGGGCCGTCGGCAAGCTGCAGTAAACGACTTGGCGTCAGCGCACCGGACTTGGTCCGCGGTGCGTTGCGGCCAGGCGGCACGTTGCCGCCGGGGTTCGCGTTTCCCGCATTTGCCAGTCGATCAGACTGCATGCGAGCCAAGTGCGCCGCCTGCGGATTCTCACCCCAGATTGCGACGCCGAGGATAAGGAAGATGACGAGACAAAGGACATACAGTCCGTAACGCTCGAGCTGACCCATGGTGATTCCCTCCCTAGGGATCGTTGATGTCGGAGCGGGCTGCATTGCCCATGATTCCGACGGCTGCTAGACAAAAGACCAAGCTGGTGCCTCCGGCACTGACGAACGGCAAGTCGATGCCTTTCGCCGGTGCAAGACCGCAGGTGACGACCAGATTGATCGCCGCCTGAACACAGAGAACCAGCACAAAACCCAAGATGAGTCGACGGCGGAACGGGTCGTGAGTCGTTGCTGCGAGTCGGTATCCAGCCCAACCGATCGCGGTGAATGCAACGAGCACGAATAGCCCACCGAGGAATCCAAGTTCTTCGCCAATGATAGCGAACATGAAGTCGTTCTTCGCCTCTGGGACGTAGCCCATCTTCATCCAGCCGTCGCCGAGCCCCTGACCCGTCAGGCCACCTCCCGCGATCGCGGTGAGTGACTGCCCAACCTGGGTGTCAGGGCGCACGTCGAGGAAGCCGGTCAAGCGGTCGCGCACGTATCCGCGCTGCAGCGCCAAGAAGACGAAACCGACCAGGACGGGAGCCGCGGCGAGGGCGAAGTGCCGCACCGGGACACCGGCCACCAGCGCCAGAAAACCGGCGATCAGCAGGACAAATGCGGCGTTGCCGTGGTCGGGCTGCAAGAGCAACGCACCGACGAAAACCACGCTCGCAACGGCGACGGGCAGCAAGCCATGGCGCACCGTCCGCACCAGCTCACCCGCTCGGGCCAGCTGATCTGCGATCAGGAACACGAAGGCGAACCGCGCGAATTCGACGGGCTGAAATTGGAAGCCGCCAAAGCGAATCCAACGCGCCGCGCCCTTAATGCCGCCCCCCATGAAGTGGGTGGCCAAGCACAGGACGAGTCCCACCACGAACAATGGCAGTGCGAGACGGCGAAGTCTGTCCAACGGGGCAACCGCGCAGACCAAGAATGCGATGACCCCTACCAGCAGTTTCGCGCCGTGGGACTGCATCGCGAGAACCGGCCCCGCCTCGCTGATGCCACGCACCGAAACGTTCATCACCAAACCGAGACAGCACAACGCCATGACGGCGAGCACCATCCAGTCGAGTTCTGGCACGTGGATCGCCTGGCTGTCGTAGCCAGAGCGATGGTCATGTGAGCGACGGAATGCCAAGGTCAGCGCACCTTGAAGAGCGCGAGGCTCGAAAGGGCCAACAGAGCAGAGACCACCCACGTCCGCACGACGAGCCGAGTCTCCGGCACGCCACCAAACTGAAAGTGATGGTGCAGCGGGGCGCAGCGAAACACGCGCTTGCCGCGCGTCTTGAACGCCACGACCTGGATCTTCACGGACAGCGCTTCGACCACGAACACGCCTCCCACGACGACGAGCACAAGCTCGGTGCGACTCACGATCGCCGCGAAACCAAGCACCCCACCTAGGGCCAAGCTGCCCACGTCGCCCATGAACACCAGCGCAGGCGCGGCGTTGAACCACAGGAAGCCCAAGGACGCGCCGAGGAGCGCACCGAGCAGCACCGTGAGTTCGCCACAACCGGGCACGTGGTGAACCAGCAGATACTCGGAGAGCTGCTGATGACCAACGAAGTACGAGATGCCCGCATAGGCCATGGTGGCCATGGCGACGCAACCGATGGCAAGACCGTCGAGACCATCTGTGAGGTTCACCGCGTTGGCCGAGCCCGTCAGCACGACAATCGCCAGCACCACGAACGGGACGCCGTACCAAACGCTCAAGTCGGCGGCGAAGTTCTTGAAGAACGGCACGTAGAGGTGCGGTCCACCGCGGCCGGACTCCAAGCCAGCAGGTCGCAACAACCACCACGCGATGGCGGCTGCACCGATCGTCAACAGCAGCTGCTTGTGGCGGCCGCGGAGCCCGTTCTTGCCGGGCACGTTGAGCTTGATCCAGTCGTCCACTAGACCGACGCACGCAAACCAAACCACCAACACCAGGGCCGGCAGCGAGAAGCGGTTGATGCCATCGAAGCGCATCCACAGTGCGCCGCTGAACAAGAGCGCGCCAACCAAGAACAGCCCGCCCATCGTGGGCGTCTTGTTCTTGTGCTGGTGCATTTCGGCGAGCTGCGCGGACTCGGTCTTCGCAACATCCTCACCCACGCCGCGGGCCGTGAGCCAGCGAATCACGAAGGGTCCGAACAGCAACGCGACGAGAAACG
>CBESZZ010000300.1:0-5502 GCA_965534055.1 uncultured bacterium
GAGGATTGGGTCTGCTGGTGCTGCTCGGAATTGCGGCAGCTCTGCTGTTCGTGTGGGCCATCTACCGACGCGATGCGGACCGTTTGTCTCGCGGCAAGCGGTTTATTCTCGGCCTGCTCAGAGCCGCTTCCATTCTGCTGGCCATTGCGTTGTTGCTCGAGCCAAGCGTCGTGGCCGTGCAACGGGAGACTCGCGCCGGACACGCCATCGTGCTGGTGGATCTTTCGCAGTCGATGAACCACGTCGACGCGTTCCGGCACCCAGAAGTCGGTCCCCTCGCGGACAGCTACCGCGCGATGGGAATTGAAGAGCCCGGCGCGACTCCCCGTTTGAGTTTGGTGCGTTCGATCTTTGATCACGAAGACGGCAAGCTGTTGCGCGAGTTGGCCAGTCGCAACGAGGTGAAGATCTACGGGTTTGCGCAAGGGCTCGAAGCAGTGCCCGTCGTTGGTTCGCCAGAGGGTGATTCCTCCGAGCCGCAAGCATCAACCGATCCCAACACGGAAAGTCCGCAGTTCCCTGCCGAGGGAACGCGGGAACTCCCGCCCGCGCCAGAGATCGCCTGGGACGAGATTGAAGCCAAGGGCCGATCCACGGACCTCGGCTCTGCGGTGCGTGGGGCGCTAGAGAAAAGTCGGGGTTCGGAAGTCGCGGGTGTAATCGTCTTGTCTGACGGTCGTCGCACCGCGGGACCGCAAGGCGCAGAGGTCGCACGGTTGCTCGAGCAACGCAAGGTTCCGCGCAGTTTGGTGTTTGGCGTGGGAGATCCCGCCGAAACACAGTTGGTTGAACTCACGCGCTTCGAGACGCCGGACAAGGTGTTCCAACGCGATCCGTTCGAAGTGTCCGGACGCATTGTTTCAACCGGTTACGAGTCGATGGCGCTGGCGGTGCGGTTGTCGCGTCAGGAAGGCGAGAATGCTCCGATCGAAGTGGCGAGCCAGCAGGTGCGCATCGGTGGCGAAGAACCCGAACAGACTGTCACGTTCGCTGAGCTGACGTCGGATCAACCAGGCCGATTCACTTACTCGCTATCCATCGACCCACCAACCGGCGAAGCGACGCGAGACGAGCGTCATCTCCGAACAGGAGAGATCGAGGTCTTGGACGAGCAAACCCGCGTGCTGATGGTGGTTGGTTGCGCGTCACCTGAGTATCGCTTCCTGCAGACCGCGTTGATCCGCGACAAGACCATCGACCTGTCGTGCTGGTTGCAGAGTGCGGATGATGACTTCCCGCAGGAGGGCAACACGGTCATCAAGGGACTGCCCGAAGATCGCGAAGCGCTTCAAGAGTTCGACGTGTTCGTGTTCATGGACCCGGATGCGGCAGCGTTGGACGACGTGTTCTGTGAAGGCGTCGCGAAGCAGGTTGAAGAAGCCGGTGCCGGTCTGTGGTGGATCTGCGGCGACAAGTTCACGCTCGATGCGCTGCGACCGATCGCGCCGACGGCGCCGCTCGCGGAGCTGCTGCCCGTCGTGCCTGATCTGCAAACCGCTGAACGCACTGTCTATGGCTTCGGCTATGCATTTCCTCGCGCGTGGCCCTACGCGGTGACTCCGCAAGGCCTCGACGGAACCGAAGGCAAGATCACACGCATCCACGAGAACCGTGATGAGGCCCGCATTCTGTGGAGCCGACTGCCGGGCTTCCACGTTGGCTTCCCCGTGAAGCGCGCGAAGCCCGCCGCGACGATCCTGCTTGAGCACACGGACCCCGAGCTGAAACTCGACAACGACCGCGGCATGCCGCTCGTCGCGACCCACTACATTGGCGCGGGACGCGTGATTTGGTCGGGCATGGACGAGACCTACCGTTGGCGTTCGATTTTCCAGGACGCCTACGACCGTTTTTGGGTCAAAGGCCTTCGGTGGTTGTTCGAAGGTCGACTGAACGCAGGCAACAGCCGCCTTCGGCTCGAACTTTCCAGTGAACGGTTCGAACTCGGAGAGTCGCTGCAACTTCGGGCGGACGCTAAGAACGCTGCGTTCGAACCGTTGCTCACCGACTCAATTCCGATCGACGTCAAGCGTGGTCAGGAGACGATTGCAACCGTTGAACTCGAACCTGTCGCTGAAGCGCCCGGGAGCTACCGCGGGATCTTTCGGCCGTTGGAGGTGGGCAACTACCGCTTCTTGGCGCGTGGCGAAGTTCCGGCGGAAGCCAAGCTGCAGGTCGTCAACGCTTCGATCGAGAAAGAAGGCCCCGTGGACCGCGCTGAGCTGGCGGCCATTGCTGGTGGCGCTGGCGGAGTGTTGTGCGAGACGCCGGCCGCGCTGCTGAGTGCCTTAGACGAGATTCCATCCAAGACTACGACCGACGTGTTCCGCACCCCGCATCCCATGTGGGATAGCTGGACGACCGTCGCGCTCATCGTGCTACTGCTTTCAGTCGAGTGGCTGCTGCGCAAGAGGTTCAACCTGCTGTGACCGCCACTGCTCCACCGCCCAGTTCCCCGACCGGACAATCCACGCCGATCGGCGGCCAGCCGACGCCGGAGGGCTCATTGCTCGCCGGCCAGGCTTCCGCTCGCTTCGAGTCGCTGCGGCGCAAGGCGCGGCGTGCGCTTTGGCTAGAAGGCATCGCCGTCGTTGTGTGCGCGTTGCTCGTGTATCTGGTCGCGACCTATCTCGTCGACCGCACTCTGCGCTTGGAGCGGCCATACCGCGCCGCGTTGTTGGGTGCGTTGGTCATCTACTGCGCGTGGCAGATCTGGACGCGAGTCCTGCGGCCGATGCGGCTGCGTCTCGATGACGACGAGATGGCATTGGCGACGGAGCGCGGTGATCCGGAAATGCAGCAGGCGTTGATCAGCGCAGTGCAGTTCGAGCGTTCACTTCGCGGGGAGAAGAACTCTCGCGGCGTCGGTGCTGACTCACCCGAGCTGATGGCGCGCGTCGTGACCGACGTACGCAATCGGGTGCAAGAGGCGCGCTTCATGCAGGCGCTGAACTACCAGCGCATCCGTCGCTACGCACTGATGCTTGCGATGGGCTCCGTAGGGATCGGCCTCGCGGCCCTCTGGATTGGCTCTGACCTACCGCTGTGGGGCAAGCGCAACCTCCTGCTCTCCGCCGAAGAGTGGCCGCGTCTCACGCAGCTGGTGTTCGATGGAGATGCCAACGAGCGCGTGCCGGAAGGCGAAGACCTCACGATGCGCGTGCAGGTTGAGTCGGGCCCCGTGCCAGAACAATTGATGCTGCACTACACGACTGCGTCAGGTGGGGTGGGCGAAGAGCTCATGACCCAAACCGGTGATCGCGAGTTCTCGTTCTCCATGATGGGAATCTTGGAGGACGTGCAGATCTATGCGACCGGCGGCGATGGGCTATCCCCAACGATAGACATCACGGTGGTCGAACGACCGAGGATCGAGGGTTTGGAGTTCTCCCTCGTGTTCCCCGAGT
This sequence comes from uncultured bacterium, assembly GCA_965534055.1. Lineage (GTDB taxonomy): Bacteria > Planctomycetota > UBA1135 > UBA1135 > UBA2386 > CBESZZ01. Next base: position 3,408 of record CBESZZ010000300.1, read on the forward strand.
ACATGGCGAAGGATCCTGAGAGGGTGCCGGCCGGCGAGGCGACTGTGCGTCTACCGATCGGTGGGCGACTCCAAGTGCGGGGCCAAAGCCACAAGCCGTTGCGCGAGGCATTCGTGCTGCTTGGCGAAGGCGAGAAGCTGCCGTTGAACGTGGAAGCTGACGGGCAGACGTTCAGCGGGGAGCTGGCGCCTGAGGCGAGCGGTGGGTTGATGGTCGACGTGATCGATACCGACCGGCTCGGTTCGGGCCAGCCGCCACGCTTCCTGTTGCGGATGGAACCGGATCGTGGACCGGCGGTGACGTGGAAACCCGAACGCATCGGCGGACTCATCACCGCCAACGCTCGGATCCCCGGCTCGTTGAAGGTGCTCGATGATTACGGGCTGACGCAGGTCGACGCGGAGTTCTCAGTGCAGCGACTCTCCATGGACCGGACGGCGGCGGCTCCACCCGGTGATCCGGAGGACGGTTCGGATCCGAACTCCGAACCCACGGTTCCAGTGGAGGTGCCGAGCAAAGAAGTGTTCGAGCGCGCCGAAGTCACAGGACTCGATACGTTCGAAGATCGGTCGACGACGTTCGAGACGCAGACGCAGTTTGATCTGGCGCCGTTCGTGCGGGATCCCGACCCGCAGTCGGAAGCCAATCGCGTGCGGCCTGGGGATCTGCTGTTGTTGCGGTTCGGCGCCGAGGACAACTTTGGACCCGAGGCGCCACACGCTTCGAAGTCCGAGCCCGCTGCATTCCGCGTGGTGACGCGCGAGAAGATGCTGCAGGAGCTGGTCCGTCGACAGCTTGAGCAACGCGGCGAGCTCGAGCGGGTTCTGAACGAAGAGATCGCGGCGCAAGACACGCTGAGAGAGATCCTGTCGCCGACGGCAGACGACCCGCGAAGTGCGCAAGCTCGGGCGAAGATTCGAGGCTTGGGCAACACCCAGAAGCAGATGAGTCGCCGCGTTCGATTTGTCGGTGAGCGGTATCAGCAGATCCTTTGGGAGTTCGAGAACAACCGAATCTTGGAGCCGCTGAAAGTTCGCGAGATTGAGCGGCTCGTCGTGACGCCTTTGACCGATCTAGCGCGAGCGGAGATTCCGGATTCCGCGCGGGCGATTGCGACGTTCTCGACGGCGGGCACGGATGAAGCCCGAGCGCTGGCCGTCACGTCTCTCGACCCGATCATCGCGCGACTGCGGCTCGTGCTTCAGGCGATGGAAGATGTCGAGAATCTTGCGGCCCTGGTCGAGGCGCTTAAAGAAATCTTGCTGCTGGAGTCGGGCGCGATTCGGGACACCGAACGGGCCCGCAAAGCGGCTGCCGACAGCTTGTTTGGCTCCGACGGTGGTGAGGACGGCGCGGACGGTGGCACCGACGACAACAACCAGCCACCCGAGGGAGGGGGGGGGTGATTCTGGGAATCCGGAGGAACCCGTCTCCTCAGTCGTCCATTGGCTTCCGTCAGCCCCCGGACCCTGACGAAAGACTGAATAGGCAGACCGGCTCCGCCGGTGCGCTACCCACGCTGTCCTGCCAACTGATACAACCGTTTCCGCTCTGCTCCTGCTCTTCGTGCCTTCTGTGAGGCATTACCCGTCATGAAAATTCCAACCATCTTGCGTGCATGCATCCGCACGCCCTTAGGCCTCTGCGCATTGCTGTGTGTTGGCGCACACCTTGCCGAGCCGATCGCGGCGCAAGGGAGCCAAGACCCGGGCGTGAAAGCGCAAACCAAACAGGAACGCGCGCAGGAGAAGTTCAGCGAGCTCAGCAAGCGCATGGAGACTCTGCAGTCAGTGCTGCGGGACTCCGCGCCGGAAGACAGCCAGTTGCTTGGTCTCGCGCGCAGCTTCATTCAAGAGGCTGAGATTCCCACCGAGATGGACAACATCGCTGCCTTGCTGGAAGGCGAGAATTGGGACGAAGCGTTGGCCGTCATGAAGGGCACGCGCGAAGACCTGGTGAAGCTCATGGAGCTGCTCACCAACCGCGACAGCGACCTCGCCGCGATCATGGCGGAGATCGAGCGGCTCAAGGAGTTCCGCAACCGCGTGGATGAGCTCGTGGATCGACAGGAAGAGCACAAGCAAGACTCAGCCCG
>CBESZZ010000301.1:0-5496 GCA_965534055.1 uncultured bacterium
GACTGGCAGCAGCTCGGTGGAATCGCCGACCGCGCAGCGGCCTCGACAACGCGCCCTGCACCCGGCTCCGGGGACCATCTGCTGCTCGAATCCGGCACAGCTCCTGGCCTCATTTCAGCGTGCCGCAGCAACGACATCACAAGAGGTTCATCCGTCGTGGTGCAGATGCGTTCACTGAACGGCACCTACGACAATGCCGCCGCTTGGCTGCTGGTCGACGCGTTCTCAACCGGCCAACCACCAGGTCCACAGGCGATGTATCCCGAGATCGCTGTGAACCTCGGCACGAGCTCGGTCTTGCTTGAGTCCACGAACTTGGCGAACCCGCTGTCGTTCACCATTCAACTGCCGTTCTCCTCGCCGGGCACGACAATCATGGTGCAGGGCCTGGCGTGGGCGCCAAGTTCAGAAACCGGCAACACCTGGTTCACCACGACCGACGGACACGAGTTCGTGTTCTTCTAGGCCCGACCTCGGAGAGTCAAAACATGCCGTTGTCGTTCGCGGCATGGTCAGGAATGACCTGCAGCACATCCCAGTGCTCGACGACCTTGCCGTCCTCGTCAAACCGGAAGATGTCCATTCCGACGTAGTCGTGATCGCCCGGCCACGTCTGATGGCAGTGGAGCACGACAAGGTTTCCCTCCGCCACTGCCCGCTTGACCTCAACGCGCTTGCCGGGGTACTCGGCGGCCATCTTGTCGAAGTAATCGATGAACGCCTGCTTCCCGTCGCCCACTTCGGGGTTGTGCTGGATGTAAGTGTCACCGACGAACTGTTCGACTGCCTCACGTGGTCGACACTGGTTGAACATCAGGTCGTAGAACGCAATCGCGCGTTGCTTGAGCTGCTCTGGGTCGTGCTTCATGGCCGGTCGACTCGAGTCATTTCGTGGACTGTGAAGTTGGCGATCGCGCCACTTGTGGCCTTCCCCCAGGCTTCGAGGTGAGGCGCGTTCATGTGCTCTCGCCAAAGGGCGCGCGACTCCCAATTCTCGTAGAACGTGAAGTGCGCTGGGTCTTCATTGTCTTGATGAAGATCGTAACGAACGCACCCGCGCTCAGCGAGCGTGATCGGGATGAGCTTCTGTAGCTCAGCCTTCACGAGGTCGACTTTGTCGGGGTTGGCGTGAATGTTGGCAACAATCGTGAGCATGGCGTGATTCTCCCGGCGTTCGTGTGGCGCAGGCGCTGGGAATCAGACCCAGCCTTCCAAGACGATCTTGCCGATGGTGCTCCCGGTCTCCACTTGCGTATGCCCTTCTCGGAGGCTGGCAGCATTGATCGGCCCCCCGACCTGCGCGCTCGTGGTGCGCACCGTGCCGGCATCCACAAGCCGAGACACCTCGTTGAGCAGGTGATGCTGCTCAATCATGTCGGGCGTCCCGAACATCGATCGCGTGAACATCAACTCCCAGGAGAACGACGCAGCCTTGCTCATGAGCAAACCGAGATCCACGGGCTCAGTCGTCTCGACGACGGAACAGATGTGGCCTTGGGGAGCAACAAGTTCGGCCATCGCGGCCCAGTGCCCATCCGTGTGGTTCAAGCACAGCACATAGTCGACGCCGTCCATCCCGAGCTTTTTGACTTGGGCGGGCATGTCCTCGCGGTGGTTGATGACGTGGTCTGCACCAAGCTCCAAGCACCAGTTCCGCGATTCGTCGCGCGACGCTGTGGCGAGAACCTTGAGCTTGCCGACGCTCTTGGCAAGCTGGATGGCGATCGAACCGACGCCTCCGGCGCCACCAATGACGAGCAGTGACTTGCCCTCGGAAGCACCGTCTTTGGACACACCCATCCGGTCGAACATTGCCTCCCACGCCGTGATGCTCGTCAGCGGCAGCGCCGCCGCCTCAGCGAAGTTGAGGCTCTTGGGCTTCCGGCCGACGATGCGCTCGTCCGCGAGGTGGAACTCACTGTTGCAACCAGGCCGCGTAATGCTGCCGGCGTAGAACACCTCGTCGCCTGGTTTGAACAACGTGACGTCCGAGCCGACAGCGCCCACCACTCCAGCGACGTCCCAACCCAGAATCCGTGGCGGGTCTTCAACGCCATCTTTCGGGGCGCGCACCTTCATGTCGATGGGGTTTACCGAGATGGCTCGAACCGACACCAGCAAGTCATGCCCCTTGGCTTCTGGCTTCGGGAGCTCGAAGTCCACGAGCGACTCAGGGTCGGAGATGGGCAGGTACTTTCGCAGTCCGATGGCTTTCATTATGGATCGATCGCGGGGCTAAAGGTGAGTCCTAACGCTTCCAGAAACTTGGCATGAGCAACGCGAGAGGCGCAAGGATTTCCAATCTCCCTGCCACCATCTGCAACGACATGAAGAGTTTGGCTGCCGGGTGAAGTTCGCCGTAGCCAGAGTACGGACCTAGGTCGACGCTGCCGACAAGCTCGAACGTACCCTGCCCCACCGACACCGTTTCACCGAACGCAGGCCCAATGCATCCCATCATGCTCAAGCTCGCCGTGAACGCGGAAAAGAGATCCAACCGGGGATCGAGGCTGAGCACCAAGGTTCCGGCTGCAACCGTTGCGATCCACAGCACCAACAGACCGAGCACCGCCGAAATGACACGGTCTGGGATGGCCTCCGTTCCGATCTTGAGCTTCTCCACGCTCCGTGGCCGAACGAAGTGTCGCAGCGTGTAGCGGGCAAGTCTCACGCACACCAAGGCCCGCAGCAGCTTGAAGCCGCCAGCAGTCGAACCGCTACACCCTCCCACGAACATGCACAGGAAAATCAGGTAGAGAGCGGGCTTGGGCCAATTCTCGAAGTCCGCGCTGGCGTAGCCCGTGGACGTAAGAATGCTCACCGTTTGGAACACGCCGTCACGCAAGCAACGCCCGATGTCGGTGTAGTCGCGGACGATCCCCAAGCTTTCGTCGCGCAGCGGCTGCCCCCAAACCCAAAGACTCAAGCTGATGCCGAGCGTGACAAAAATCGTCACGCCGACGTAGAGCCGAAACTCCGAACGCTGCAACACAGCGGATCTCTCCCCGCGAGCGCCGCGCGCCAACACGCCCAGGATGAGCAAGAAGTTGCAGCCCGCGAGGAACATGAAGACGACCGCCACCATCTCCACCGCCAGACTCTGAAACCCGCCGATCGACACGTTGTTGGTCGAGAAGCCACCGGTGGCCATGGTCGTCAGCGAGTGACAAATGGCATCGAACGGTGACAGCCCCGCAACCCAATACGACACGCCCGCCAACGTGCTCAACCCGACGTAGAGCAAGAACAGTCGTCGAGCCTGGCCGGCCAATCGTGGACGCACAGAGCCGTCGTTGATGCCGACTTGCTCCGAGGACAACAGCCGACTGCCGGTGACCCCCAAGCTGGGCAACAGCACGATGAAGACCAGCACAATGCCGATGCCGCCCATCCACTGCAGCATCGACCGCCACAACAACATGCTGTGCGGCAACGACTCGATGTCCAGGTTCGCGGTGCCAAGCACCGTCGCCCCGGTGGTGGTCAATCCGCTGATGCACTCGAAGTACGCGTCAACGTAGGACGGAATGGATCCCGACCATACGAAAGGCAACGAAGCAACCGCGCCGGCGAGAAACCACGCCAGCCCCACCATCGCAACTCCTTCTCGACGGAAGACGTTTGGATCACTCTTGCGGCCAGTCAGCCAAAGCATGACCGCCGCGCCCAAGCCCGTTGCCATCGCACCAGCGAAAGAGGCGGTGGTCGATGACCCTTCTTCACCGAACGAAACCGCTAAGGGTACGAGGAGCGAAAAGCTGAAAAAGAGCACGAACCCGGACAGCAACCGGGCAACCTGGCGCAAGTTCACGGGTGTGGAAGCGTTGGTTGGGGCATGGTGAAACGCTGGTGGTTCGGAGCCGGTGTCGATCGGCTCGGGATCTCAGCGACGGCCCATGATGGAACCGAACGCGGTGAACCGGCAGACTATTTTGATGCTTGAACCAGGCCAAACCGCTCCCGACTTCGCAGTCACCAGTGACACCGGAACCACCGTGCGTCTCGCCGATTTTGCCGGCAAGAACTTGGTGATCTGGTTTTACCCGAGAGCCGACACGCCTGGTTGAACGGCGCAAGGATCTGGATTCCGTGATCGAATCCAACAGTTCGAAGCAAAGAACACCGCCGTGCTCGGTGCGTCCACCGACTCGCCGGAGGACAACGCGGCCTTTCGCGCCAAATTCGACTTCCCCTTCCCGCTGCTGTGCGACACCGACGGTGCCTTGACCAAGGCCTACGGTGCGGAAGTTGAAGGCAAGAACATGGCCGCTCGAGCCGCAGTCGTGATCGATCCAAAAGGCAAGATCGTGCGCTGGTGGCCGAAAGTGGATGCAGCGACGTTCCCCGAGACTGTTCTCGCCGAGCTGCCCTAGCCCATCGATCCCCATGGCGGCATTCTTGCTGCCATGTTGACGTCCCTCGCCGCTCTATGGCTACCGATTCTCCTCTCGGCAGTCTTTGTCTTCTTCGTCAGCAGCATCATTCACATGGCGCTGCCGATTCATAAGAGCGACTTCAAGAAGCTCCCCGGCGAAGACAAGATCCGCGACGCGGTCCGCGGCACTCCACCGGGGCAATACATGTTCCCATCTGCGAACTCGGTGGCAGAGATGCAAACGCCCGAGATGATCGAGAAGCTGAAGGTCGGCCCGGTCGGCGCCATGGTGGTGCGTGCAAACGGTGGCTGGGGCATGGGCCCTTCACTGATCAAGTGGTTCTTGTTCTCGATCATCGTCAGCGTGTTCTGCGCATACCTCACCGGCATCAACCATGCACCCGGTGCCAACGGCGCATCGATCTTTCAGGTCACCGGCGCCGTCGCATTCCTTGGCTACGTCTTTTCCAACTACCACGAGTGGGCGTGGAAGGGTCTCAGCACCAGCGTCATGGTGAAGTTTGTCATCGACGGTTTGATCTACACGCTGGTCACCGCGGCCACGTTCGTTTGGCTTTGGCCTGCTGTGGTGTAGCGACGCCCTCAACTTCAATCGACGGATCGTCGATCACTCGGCGGCATCAGCCGCGCCTCTTCGTCGAGCCTTTTCTCGACTCAAGAGTTCCTTGGCTTCGTCGTAGTACAGCTCGCGTGGATCCACTCCGAGCGCGACGAGTTGCTTGGCTTGCTTCGGCGTGCACAGACCGACTGCCTTGCGCTCCAACAGCGACTCGCGAAGGCTCTCGGCCTGTCGGCTGGAGAGCTGCTCCGCTCGATCCGTCGGCAACCCGGCCTTCTTGAAGTACTGCAGCTGAGCGCCCGTTGCCCGCTCACCAACGCCATTGGAGCGCCGCACGTAGAAGTCCATGTCGATGCCAATGGCTGCGAACGGATCGCGCTTCTTCAGCTGATAGGCCACCGTGGCCTCCTGCGCTTCTTGCTCCTGCTGCGCCAGCTCGATCGCGCGATCGAGCGCAAACGACAGCCCTTCCGCGCAGGTGTCCTGGGCGAGGCGGCGCGCGCGTTCCAGCACTTCGGGGGGCGCTGAGGCGTAGATATAG
>CBESZZ010000302.1:0-5455 GCA_965534055.1 uncultured bacterium
GAGAATCGCTGGGATTCCCAACCGTAGCAGTCGCTTCGCTTCGTTGCGGTTGTCGAACGTCCAGCTCAACAGGCTCGGCACCTTTGCAGGGTCCGTGGCCTGGGCGCTGAGCTCTTCGATGCGGGCGATGTCGCTCTCAATGATCTCTTGATAGATCCGCCATCCGCCCATGGTGAACACCGGGCGGCCTACCGCTGCGATGCGGTTGCCAAACTCTTCGGCGCGGCGCACGGCGCTGTAGAGGCTCGGGTCCTTGACGATGCCTGGCGGGATCTCGGTGTCGAGGCAGAGCTCGAGATCTGGGCCCGCTCCGCGCATTTCGAGAAGCACCGACTTGTAGGGGCTCATGAACACGCTCTCGAACTTGTTCTCGCCGCTAGCCAACGCGGCCATCATCTTCTCGGTCATCGGGGCTGCGAGTTCGACCTGGTCTGCCGGCAGTTTGATGTCGAAGTAGACGGTGCGTAGGTCCTCGCGGGTGCGCGCCCAGGCGACGAACTCTTCAACGGTAGAGATCGTGAACTCGGCCTTGCGCCTGAAGAAGAACAAGAACTTTGATGCGAAGCCGTAGTGCTCTTTCAGCTGTTCGAACGTGAGTTCGTGGATCGGCCGTCGGTAGCCGCTCCAGAGCGATGGAACAGTGGGGGAGAACTTGACGCCAGGCTCGATGCCGAGCTGTCGCGCATACGCGACGGTGCCTTCCGGGACCCAGTCGTGCCATAGAACGACTTTGCCATCCTGCGTCATGCACAGGTCGATCTCCAAAGCGTTGGCTCCCTCGCGTTCGAGGGCGTGTTCGCAGGCCGGGATGGTGTTCTCCACTTTCTTCATCGGTGAGCCGCGATGGCCGACGATCAAGAGATCTCCGGCGGGCCTGCTCGACGGCATGGGCGTGGTGACACGTTCGACGAGTCGCTTGGTTTTGTCGATCGCGGAACGCACGCCGAACGAGGCCCAGACGGACGCCTTCTTCAGTGTGGACTTCGCTTTTCCCGTCTCTGTGCTGGCGATGGTCTGGTGGGCTGTGGCAGCGGCCAGTCTGAAGTCACGTGCGGGAACGGCGGGTTCTGTAGGGGTGGGGGTTGGCATGGCTCAAGGCATTCGTTCGACGCGCGTCGTGAACGAGTCGACGTCGAGGTCAATGAGGCGAAACGCGGGATTCCGATTCTGCACCGAGGCGGGGCGGCGGGAAGCGGGAGTGAACTGGTAACAGGTGCTGGGGCAGCCGTGCAGCGGCACGCCGGCAAACTCCCCGTCAAACTCCTGATGGATATGTCCGCAGAACAAGCCGCGCACGCTGGCCAGGCCGTCATCGCGGAGAAGCGTGCTGAGCTCATCGGCGTCGCGCAGCACGTCCTTGTCCAGCCACCAGGTTCCTGTGGGCATTGGGGGATGGTGGAAGAAAAGGAGAGTTCGCGTCTGCGGTTGCTGCAAGCGTGTCGCGAGCCAGCGCAGCTGCGAATCGCCGATCCGCCCGTGCACTCTCCATGCGCGTTTTGAGTCGAGACCGATCAATCGCCACCCGGCGATGAGGTCTTCGAATCGCGAGGTTCCTGGTTCGAATCGATCGGCGAACACCGACGCCAACAGTTGGCGGCCGTCGTGGTTCCCCGGCAGAACCCGAAGTCGGTCGTGCCAGGGTTGGAGCCACTCGCGGAGGCCTTCGTAGGCTCGCGCAATGGATCGCCTTGCCAAGTCACCCGTCAGGATCAGTCGATCAAACGGTTCCAACTCTGGAAGCCGGTCGACGACTCGCTGCAAATTCGTCCAACTGCGATCGGATCTGCGGCGATCTCCCGACAGGTGGAGATCGCTCCATTGGACGATGCGGGCGACGGGGGACATGGGGTTTGATGGCCCGAGCACGTGGGCTCGGGCTGCGGTTCGGCGCTACTTCTGCAGCGCTTCGTGCACGCGCCCGACCATCTCTGGGCCTGGCTGCAGCGTGGCGTCGCCTTCGTCCTTCCACTTGGACGGGCAAGCCCTTGCAGGCTTCTTCGCCAGGTAGAGGTTGGCTTTGAATTTGCGCATGAGCTCGTCGATGTTGCGGCCCATGTTCAGGAAGTTGACTTCTGCGTTCATCAACTTGCCGTCTGGTGCAATGAGGTATGTCCCGCGAAGGGCGAGACCCGCATCGTCAAGGTAGACGCCAAATTGGCGCGCTAGCTTGCCGGTGGTGTCTGCACCCATCGAGAAGGTGACGTTCGCTAGTTCTTTCTCTTCGCGCTGCCATGCCAGGTGGACGAACTGTGTGTCCGTACTCACCGTGATGACGTTGCATCCGAGTTTCGCGAACCGGTCTTGCTGCTCTGCCAGAGCAGCGAACTCGGTTGCTCAAACGAACGTGAAGTCGGCTGGATAGAAGAACAGTAGCGTCCAGCGGCCGGCCTCGCGGGCGGCCTTCAGGCTGTATTCGCCGAAGTTCTTCTCTTTGGGTTCATAGGTCGTCAAGGTGAAGTCTGGAACGACTTCACCGACACGAATGGGACTCTTGGACTCAGTCATAGCCCTCTCATAGACGACCGTCGCCGAGGATGCGCCCCCCTTTTCGCCAACGGGGTATTGTGACGCGACGATGAACCGGCGGCTCGATCGCTACTCCCAGAAGCGGGACTTTGACAAAACTCCCGAACCTCACCCGCAGCCGGTCCGCAAGGCCCGTGAAGGCGCGGGCTTGCGGTTTGTGGTACAGCGGCACGAGGCCAGCCGCGGCCACTACGACTTGCGCTTGGAAGGCGAGGGCAGCTTGTTGTCCTGGGCCGTTCCGAAAGATCTGGTCTATGACCCCGCTATCAAACGGCTGGCGGTGCGCACGGAGGACCACCCCCTCTCCTACCTGGAATTCGAGGGAGTGATTCCTCAGGGCAACTACGGCGCTGGGACGATGCAGATCTTCGACGTGGGCACGTTCACGCTCGACGTCCACGCTTCGTTGGCAGAGGCCGAGGCGGACGGTGAGATCAAACTTGTGCTCGCCGGGCTGCAGCTCGCCGGGGCGTGGCACCTGGTGCGAACCAAGGCGAGCGGCGCAAATCATTGGCTGCTGTTCAAGTCCAAGGATCGTTACACCGCGCATCACGTAGGGCGGACGCGTGCGCTGGGCGTCGAAGCCGAGCAGGCGAAGGGTCGGGCCTGGCTGCAGCGAGTACAGGGCCCGTCAATCGTGGCTGCCACTGCGGATGATCCGCGCGTTTCGGATTCACGTGCGGTTGCTGAACTCGACTACGTGGGGCGGCGCGGTCTGCTCACCTTGCGTGACGGCGAGCTTGCGATCCGTGGGATGCGTCGCGTACCTGAGGCACTTCGCGCCCTCGAACCACAGCTTGCCGCGACATCCATGATTTGCGATGGCGTGCTGACGTGTGCCGGCGATCACGGGTGGCCGGATGCGGCGCGGCTTGCAGCTGCGATGGACGTGCCGGGAATGCCAGGCGTCGTGTTTCACGCGTTCGACATGCTCTACTGGAACGGGTTCGACCTGCGCGACGTGCCCCTGCTCGAGCGGAAGCGCGCGCTTGGCTGCGTGCTGCCGCCGAATGCGCCCGGTGTTGTGGTGGTGGATCACCTGATGGGGGACGCGGCTGGTCTGCTGCGCGCGGTGGGGGAGGCTGGCCAGCCGGGGATCGTGGTGAAGCCCGCGGACTCGGCGTATCGGCGAGGTGCTAGCAGTGAGTGGCTGCGCGTCGCGACATGTGGTGTTCCGGACGCAGTGAAGCGCGCAGCGCCTGTCGCGGGCACCTCGACTCAAGCCGCGTCTGTGCAGTTGAGCAACCCTAGCAAGGTTCTGTGGCCGGATGCAGGGTTCAAGAAGCGTGATCTGTTCGCCTATTACGACCGTATGGCGGACGCGATCTTGCCGCACCTCGCGGGACGCGCGCTGCACCTGCTGCGCTATCCGGACGGTATTCACGGCAAGTCATTCTATCAGCGCAACCCTGAGGGGCTGCAGCTGGGCGTCGCGAGCGCTGCTCCGGCAGGCACGACGGACGATGGCGAGGCTGTGCTGGTTTGTCCCGACCGCACCACACTGCTCGCCTACGCCAACCTTGCCAGCATTGACCTGCACCCTTGGTTGTCGTGCCTCGACGCCACGGCAACTCCGGATGTCGTTGTCTTCGACCTGGATCCGAAGGGTGCTCCGTTTCATCGGGTCGTCGACGTGGCGCGCGCACTGGGTGACCTGCTTGCGGATCTGGGTCTCACCCCGGTGGTCAAGACCTCGGGGAAGACCGGCCTGCACGTGGTGCTCTACGTGGTGCCAGAGTGGACCTACCCTCAGGTGCGGATGTTCTGTGAAGCTGTCGCGCGCTTGATCGTGCAGCGGATGCCGCACGTGGCGACCGTGGCGCGTCGCGTGACTGATCGCAACGGCAAGGTCTACATTGACACGTTGCAAAACGCGCGTGGCCAGAGCGTGGTGGCGCCTTGGGTGGTGCGACCGGTTGGGGGAGCGACGGTGTCAACGCCGTTGGATTGGGGCGAATTGGACGATGACTTGTCCATCGGTCGTTTCGATTTGGAAAGCGTACCTTCTCGTTTCGAGTCCGGCGGCGACTTGTTCCTCGCGGCAATGGACGCGCGAGTCACGCTGAACGATGCGCTGGAACATCTGGATGAGCGGACGCGTGGCGGCTGAGCGTTCGGGCCACGGGTTGAATCAGTCGATGATCCAACGATCGAACACGGGGCCGCGCAGCGAACCACTGGCCGTGCGCTCCAGGTAACGCACGAGGCAGTAGACGCCTGGCTCGACCCAACGGGCACGTTCGTCACACTCGACAATCGGCGCATCGCGTTCAAGCGCTTCGAGTCGCGCGAGAAGCACCGTCACCTCGCCGGGCTTGATCCCAGACCCCACGCGACCGACTGCCTGCAGGCCATCCCCAAAGTCGCCCGCGATCACCAAACTTCGAAATCCGCCATTCGGATTCTCGGTCCAGCCCAACACCAGACACACCGTTTCTCGCGTCGGCTTGATCTTCAGCCAAGCGTCCGTCCGCTTGCCGGGTGAGTACGGCGCATCGAGTCGCTTGGCGACAACGCCTTCCAATCCTTGGTCGCGCGTCACGCTGTCGAAGAAAGCGCATCCGGCCCCATCCACGCCGACCGAATCGATGCAGAGCGGTGAGTCCACCGCAGCCACCCACGGTTCGAGAAATTGTCGACGGGCGCGAAGGTCCTCGTGCATCACCGACTCACCCGCGCTGTAGAGCGCATCAAAAGCCACGAAGATCGCAGGCAGTTCGCGGGCAAGCCGCGCCGTGTCCGGTGCCGATTCCACACCGTGTCGTTGCAGCGCGGCACCCAAGCTTGGCTTTCCGTTTTCGAACACAACGACCTCGCCATCCGTCACCGAACCCGCGGGTAGCCGCTCCAGCACCCGAAGCTCTGGAAAGGGCGCCAACAGGTCGCGGCCCTTGCGGCCGCGAACCGTCAGGTCTGTCGACCCGGGGGG
>CBESZZ010000303.1:0-5450 GCA_965534055.1 uncultured bacterium
GCTCCGACTCGTTACCGCAGTGGTCATGGAGATCACCGACGAATGGGAAGCCGAGCGCCGTTACCTCACCATGACCGCTGAGTAGTATTCAGAACAACTGTTGCTCTATCACGCTGCTCTCGAAGCGTCGGTTCGTTCGGTTAGCGTCATTGCACACTCGTCATGCACACTGCCCTCATCTTGATCTCGCAGTGTGTCGAGGTTCGGCGGTAGACCGCCTAACCTTGGAAGTTGTCCTTCTCCGCGAAACGTGACTACCAAGACCGTCCGGCGGTCATCATCGACGGTCAGAAGCAGGGCAGGACTGCCCACGGGGAGTTGACGCACTTCGTAGTCGACGTCGTCATTTTCCTCTGCCAAGGTGCAGCGCTTGGGCATGGTCTTGAGCGTGCGAACGGCGACCGGCCATCGCATTGCATTCTGTGGCTCTTGCTTCTCGACAGCGATGTAGCGCGCGTGGTTGTAGATCGCGGTTTCAGCGGCTTCGGTCATTTCGACCGTGTACTCCTTCATAGATCGAGGGTCAGGCCGAGGCGCTCGGCGATCGCCTTCGATGCCAAAACGCGGCTGAGCGAGCTGCCCGAGCGCGCCGCAAACGGCGAGGTGATTGAGATCACCAAGCACGGACGACCCGCCGCACGGCTGGTGCCCTGCGAGCAACACGACACGGAAAGCGTCGCGCGCGCCGTGGAGCGCCTGAAACACTTCCGCGACGACATGCCTGAGGTGCCTCTGCAGGACCTTCAAGACGCCCACCATGAAGGGCACGATTACTGATGGCGATCGTCTGTGACTGCTCAGCGTTGATGTGTCTGGCCTTCCAGGATGAGCGACCACGGACCCAACGGGGGCCATTTGCGATGCAAGCTGAGACTGGAGAGCGTTCACCATCGCCGTCCTTGCTTGACCGTCGACGGGATCGGGTACAGCCGTCGCACTTTTGCTGAAGCTGTTCAACGATGACAAGACTTGGCACGCGAATAGCGCCGGCGACTCAAACCCCTTTTTCGAACCGAAGAAGACGAAGGGAATCGCCTCACGGATGAGAGTTCATGGCTAGTTGGACACCACCCCGGATCCCGCCAAGACCCGCATGTTCTCACATTCAGGCCGAGCTCTGTTTGAGCGCCTAACCGGCTCCTAGGTCCCAACGTCTAACCTAACGCGAAGCCAGGCGCGCGCGGCATGAAGAGAGCTATCCACTTGTGGCTCTGACAACTCGAGTCTGCTAGCGATTTCGCGGTAAGTGAGTCCAACCACCGCCCTCAACTCCACGATCGTCCCAAGCTTCGAGTCGACCTTGGAGAGGTCATCGATGGCATCGAGGACGTCAATTACACCCTCGATCGAACTGCTTTTTGCGGCGAAGTCACCACCCTCGAGCGCAATCCTGATGTGTCTTCCGCCTGATTTCTGCGAGCGTTTCTTGCGCGCGTAGTCTCGCAGCAAGTTGCCCATCACCGTCGAGCACCACTTGAAGAAATGACCCCGACTGGGCCAATCTGGCTTCCGCTCGAGCCCAGCGATCTTCGTCCAGAGTTCATGCACGAGAGCTGTGGCCTGAAGCGTATGGCCAAAACCCGCACGACGCATGTGAGACTGGGCGAGCCGTCGAAGTTCGGTGTAGATCACTGGGAGAAGTTCCCCTTGCGCGCCAACATGATCCCTGCTGAACAGCTCAAGAATTTGGGTCATGTCTCGGTTAGCGCCCTTGCCTTCTACCTGCTCACTTGCCGGGCCGAGCACCGCCGGTGCGCATCTCACGCCCGCAGCAACAAAGCCTCGATCGAGTTGTCCGCTTAACGTGGTTTGCATTTCCGTTCGGCTTCGCAGGTGGTGATCTACGCCCCCAAGGACGGGCGAGGTGACTGTCAGGATCAACACTCCAATTGACCCTGCCCTGCCACGTCATGTTTCCGCGCTCAATGGCAACCGAGCGCCCACTCAGAGGCCTGGCACAAGTCTTCCTCAGCTGACTCTGCCCAGGGTCGCGACGAGACCGCGGACCTGAACAGCTCTAGGCGCCGTTCGCCGACAGATCCGCAGCGGCAGCGACCGCTTGTTCACGACGGGGACGGGTGTGCTTGCCGACCTTGCAACCGCACCCGGGTCACAACCCCGCAAAACCAGGCTTCGAAGTCGCGATGGTTTGGCGCGGCATACAGGACAAACGACAAACAGGCATCCGCCCGGACCAACTGAACCGGCAGACCGGGAGTTCGGAGGGGCGCTGGCGCTGATGGGTGCAGGACGCATCTGCTTGTCGCCCCTCTCCGATATGGCGCGGGATGCCGCTACTGACGCCCCCCCCCACGAATCACCAACTACCGCCCAGTCAGCACCCACCCGCCCCAATCGCGGAACGCTGCTCCGCGCTTGCGCGCAGCAACCTTCTCCGCCCGCAAAGCGGTGTGCGGATCCTGCCCCTGCTGCCAAACGCGCGAGTAGAAGTCGGTCATCAGGTTTGCGGCCTCCTCATCGTCCACCCTCCACAACGTGGCCAGCACGAAGCGGGCACCAGCCGCGTGGAACGCTTGGCGCAGCGATGCCAGACCGCTACCAGCTTGGCGCACGCCGAGCGAGGTCTCACAAGCCGAGAGGGTCGTGAGGTAGCACGCGCTCAGGTCCAGGCCGACGATCTCTTGCGCGGTGAGGATGCCTTCGCGGCGGCCGAGTTCGTCCGCGGGCAGGTTGAAGCCGGTTAGAGCGATGCCGCAAATGGAGTACGGCGACAGCTGTGCGACACGGTCGTGCCCAACATCGAAGCGAGCCAACGAGCTCTCGTCGCCGCTGCCGGCTGCTTTCGAAGCCGACTCCGGCGCAAAGTAGCCGTGCGTAACGAAGTGGAGGAAGGTCTTGCCGGGTGCTTGTGCAACCACAGACGACTCATTCGCTGATGCAGCCAGCAACGTCGACGCAGTGCGACCCCCGAACGACTCCTTGAAGGTCGCTGCCATATTCTCGATCTCGCGCTCCGCGTGGCGCAACATGCCGAAATCCTCCGGGGCGCAGTGACGATTCCAAGCGTCGCCCGGATTCCTGTCGACCTTCTCCGTGAGAGACTCGAGCAGGGGTTCGCAGCCGATCTACTGGTTTCGACACTGTGCTCGCCAACGACGCGCTTGTCGTTGACGAGGAGGAACTGACCGACAGTCGTCCAGGGCGGTTGCTGCGCCGCAGCCGGCAGCCGACGCCCGTCGCCGCCAGCAACGACACTCCCCGCCATTTCGTGGACCGCCCTTTGGCTACGTCGAGTCAATTGCCGAGCACGGCATCCAAGGCGTTACTTGTCGTGGACACCGACACCGGGTTCAACGCCACGCCCTGCAGCCCGAGTGGGAGCGCCAAGAGGGCCGGACTAGCCGGTATGGCAATCGAGTAGGTCGTGGCTGCCATCGTGGTCGCTCCCAGGCTAATAATGGGGCCGGCACCAAGGTAGGACACGCATCCCGGCACGAACGGCGGCGACGGCAGCGCCATTGCAGCTGTAGTCGGCCCCACGATGGCCGCCACGATGCCGAATGCACCAGCAGGGAGGCCCGACAGAGTGAAGTCGAAAGAGCTGCCCAGGACCGGTAGAGAGCTGCAACTCAGACTAATCCCGCCGCAACCGGTACCAACTTGCACGCAGGTCGCGTTCAGCGGGCAGAGGGTGGACGTCAAGCTAACATCGTCGACCCCGAAATCGTTGCCGACGGACGCGGTGCTCGTTGAGCGGATCTCCAGCAAGGCGCTGCTCACGCCAGCCGGCACAACGTACGTCCCCGACATCGCGGTCCAAACTGCCGGATTCTCGGGCAACAAGAGCGGCCCCGCGACCACGACGCCGTTGACCCGCAACTCAATGTTCGGATCGGCGAAGTTCCGGCCGGAACAGATCAGGTTAGCGACCGATGCGCGGAACTCGTAGGACTCTCCTGAGCAGACCGCGATTGTCTGTTGCCACCCGGTGGTGAAGCTGCCGGAGCGTCCGTCGCACACCAGGAAGTTGCCATTGCCGCTGGTGCGGTCACGGTGACACCACTGCCCGTTGGCGGTGCTCGCATCCGTGCGAATGGAGTAGTCGCCCTGGGACAAGGCGCCGGTACCAACGAACGTCGTATTGGTAGAGAAGCCAGTGTTGCCAGCTTCGAAGTCGCCATTGGTTATGAGATCCGGCGTGGTAGACAGCCTGATGTCGTCGATTGCGAAGTCGTTGCCGACGGCCGCGGTCGACGTGGAACAGATCTCGAGCATGACCGGCGAGCTTGTTGCCACGAAGCTGCCGCTAAGCAAGACCCATCCATCGGGCGACTCTGGTAGCGTCATGCTCGCGAGAACGCCGGTGCCGCCAACACGAAGTTCAATGTTGGGGTCCGCGAAGTTGCGACTTGGGCTGATCAGATTGTCGACCCAGGCGCTAAAGGTGTATTCCCGACCTGGGCAAACATCGACGGATTGCCGCCATGCGCACGTGTCGACTCCGGATGTGCCATCACAGATCAGGAACTGACCGCTGCCGCAAGTGTGGTCTACGCCGCCCCACTGTCCATTGGCGGAACTTGGGTCGCTTCTCACTGAGTACTGGCCGAACGTCAGTCCACCGGTCGCGACAAACGTTGCGGTCGAAGTGAAGCCAAGATTGCCGGCTTCGAAGTGACCGTTGACGACAAGATTACTCTGCCGCTCGAGGCAGACGTCATCGATCCCAAAATCGTTGCCGACCGATGCAGTCGAAGTCGACACGATCTCGAGCAGCACACTTGATGAACAAGCGACGAATCTGCCGGAAATTCGACGCCATTCATCCGGGTTTCGTGGCAGCGTGATGGGCCCCGCAACAACGTTCGCATTGACCCGGAGCTCGATCACGGGGTCTGCAAAAGTGCGCGAACAGATCAGGTTGTTGGCGAACGCGTGGAAGTCATAGGTCTCGCCGGGCACGACGGTAGTTGTCTGAGACCAGGCGGTGGTGGAAGCTCCTGACGCTCCATCACACATCAGGAAATTACCATTGCCGGTTGTATGGTCCGCTTGGCACCACTGGCCGTTCGCGGTCGATGGATCCGTTCGAACCGAGTATTGGCCCGCACCGAGCGCTCCACTGGCGACATACGTCGCACTCGATCCGAAACCAGTGTTACCCGCCTCGAAGTCTCCGTTCTGAATGAGACAACATTGCTGAGCGGCGGCTGGCGCAGAGATGATCAGCGGCGTGAGAGAGAAGATAGTTGCGACGCAGGCCGTGCGTACGCAGCCATTGATTGGCGAACGATTGCGGAATCTCATGATCGAACCCTTACTTGATAAGGAAGCCCCGACTGCGGTGGCCCCAGTCTTGGTGGAAGGCCGACATCGACTGCCGACCAGAAGAGTGTTTCCAACTCCTCCTGTGTGGCTCCACCAAACGCGTCAACTATTCGGATGGGTTCCGCACACTTCCCTGACTGGCAACTTCAAAGAGAAACGAG
>CBESZZ010000304.1:0-5443 GCA_965534055.1 uncultured bacterium
GAAACCACGACCCCAGCGGACGTTGGGGGCGAGCTCCCGGTGGAACCTCACCCCATTGGCGGAGCTGGCAGGCCCTGGGGCCGCCGGCGAAACGTGGAGAAACTCGCCCGGTCCGGGCGGTATTTAGTCCTGCAGCAGATGGTCGCGGACCATGTCCCCGAGCTCATCGGTGCCGTGCACTCCCGCACCCAATCCACGGACTTTGCCGCTCTGAATCAAATCGGCAACTGAGTTTTCGATGGCCTTGCTGGCTTCGTTCTCGCCCAAGTGATCGAGCAACATCGAGATCGCCATCACCGTGGCGAGTGGGTTCGCCTTGTTCTGGTCGCGATACTTCGGCGCGGAGCCGTGGATCGGCTCGAACATCGAGACCTTGCCGGGGTGAATGTTGCCCGACGCGGCGATCCCCATGCCGCCCTGCACCATGGCGCCAAGGTCGGTAATGATGTCACCGAAGAGGTTGGGCGTTACCGCGACGTCGAACCACTCAGGGTTCTTCACCATCCACATGCACGCCGCGTCAATGTAGGCGTGGTCCGTCGCGACGTCGCTGTACTCAGCGGCCACTTCAGCGAACGTGCGCGTCCACAAGTCTTGGGCGCGGATCGCGTTCGCCTTGTCGATTAACGTGACCTGCGGCTTGTCAGCACCGGGCTTGGCGCCACGTTTGCGGGCGGCCTCAAACGCGTAGCGCACGATGCGCTCGGTGCCCTTGCGGGTGTAGACCATGGCCTGGTTTGCCACTTCGTCCGGCGTGTCCTTCTTCAGGAAGCCATAGATGCCGGCGTAGGCGTCTTCGGTGTTCTCGCGACAGATCACCATGTCGACCTGCTCGGGCCCCTTGCCCTTCAACGGGCAGAGCGACTCATGCAGCAACTTGATCGGCCGCAGGTTGACGAAAAGATCGAGCTTGAACCGCAGACCAGCAATGATCGCGAACTCGAGCTTCCCCACTTCGATGCGGGGGTCGCCAATCGCGCCGAGCAACACCGCGTCCATGTCCCGGATGCGATCGAACGCCACGTCGGGCATCGTCTCGCCCGTCTTCAAGAAGTGGTCCGCGCCGTAGGGGAGGGAGTCACGCTTCGTCTTGAAGCCGAACCGATCCTCCGCGGCGCTCAGAACTTTCAGTCCTTCGCGGACGACCTCTTCTCCGATGCCGTCTCCTGGCAGAACGGCGATGTCGTAGACCTTGCTCATGCGGTGCTCGGGACGGACAGCTCCTGACGGGCAAAGGAGCGTGCCGGACGCGTGGGGCTGTCCGTTTCGAGGCGCGGCGGCACGAGATCGCCGCGGTGCAGAGGCCACGACGAAGCGAAGCCCCGGAGTATGGCCGAGGCAGCGGCCCTGGGACAGAACTGAAATGCGCCATCCATTGGTCCCGCCACACGAAACTCTACGTAGGGTGCGGTAGCCAGCACTGGAGAACCCTATGAACGCCGTTCCGACCCGATTCCCGCCGTCTCCCAAGCCGCGGATCCCCTGCCTTTGCCTGCTTGGAATCGCCACCATCCTTGCCGGATGTGGTGAGAACCAGGAGCCCCCACCAGCGGCAAACGCCCAGCGAATGACCGTCCGCCGCGGCCCCCAGCCTGGTGCGGCCGGGTTACGGCTCGACGCGACCCCGGCCCCGGCGAACGCTCCGGAGGACTCTGAAACGGCACCTGTGGCGAACGCTCATGCGGAACCCAAGCCAAAAACGCCAACCGGCGAAGCCGGAAATTCGGCGGATGACCCGGAAGGATCCGCCGGCACACTGGTGCTCAACGTGATGAACGGCGCAACCGGCGCACCGCTGGAAGGCGCGTTCCAGTGGACGTTCGTGCCCGGCTTGCCAAGGCCAGGCGCGTCCAATGTGGCGAAGCAGCCCGGCGCCGACAGCTCGGACCAAAACCCCGGCTCCTTGCGGGGCGACTCGGTCTCCGCAACTCCGGCGGCAGCTCCCAAAGGGGGCAAGCGCAGCGGCCCAGGCGAGAACGGCACCGCAGAGTTTCCGATGCCGAGAGATGAGTTCGGCACCCTCACGGTCGAGGCCGCAGACTTCCAACCCTTCGTGCGCACCGCCGTGCGGCTGCCCTACGGCGTAGATCGGCATGAGCTGCCAGTGCTTCTCGATCCCATTGCCAAGGCGACGGGAATTGAGCTGCAGGTCACCGGTCCCGACGGCACTCCCATCAGCGCGGTGCAGGTTCGCGCGGAACAGCCAAACGTCGTCGGGCAGGGCTTCCACTTGGCTTGGCAACGCCGGAACCAGGCGGCCAACGGGATCTACCCGCTGCCCGACCTACCACCGGGGAGCTACCGATTCTCGCTCGAAGCAACGACCGCGGGCACGCCGCCGGTTCGCCTCTTTGCAGTGACGCGGCTGGTGCACTTCACCGGCAACGAACAGATCCCGCTGGCAGTGACGATGCAGCGAGGCGCCGTGATCACCGTGACCGTCACCGACGACCAAGGGACGAACCTGGGCGCCGCGGTTCAGCTGGAACTGATCGACGAGAGCTCCAAGGTCCTGCCCACGGCATGGACCCAACTCGCACCGAACGGCACCGAACAGAGCCGTCCCGGTGGTCCGCCGGGCGACGGCCCGGCAACACTGAAAGACGCGGTCGCTCCAGGGGCCTACACCCTCCGCATTCAGAGCCCGGGCTTCAAGCCGCTGGAAGTGCCGATCCAACTAGGAACCGGCGCCTCGCTGCAGCAGCAGATCGTGCTCACGCCAGCCGGTGGCTAACGGACCAGCTCTCTGGCTCTAGAGATCTTCGGGTCGACCTAGGTGCCCGAGGAACGCACTCGCCACCACAACAAACGGGCTCGCCAGGTAAACCTGGCCCGGCCCCGAACGGCCAGGGAAGTTGCGGTTGATGGCGGACACCGTGACCTGGTCTGGGCGATCTGAAACCCCCGGACCGGCCTTGATGCAGGCGCCGCAGCTCGGATCGATGAGTTCGACACCCGCGCCTTCGAACAGCGCGACGTAGCCCATGGTCTCCGCGTAGTCGCGGATCTTCTGGCTGCCGAACTGGATGTAGCAGCGCACTCCATCCGGCAATGAACGGCCTTGATCGATTGCACGGCGGACGACACCGGCATACATGTCCATGTCGGCTTTCTTCCCGCCGGTGCACGAACCGCCGTAGGCGATGTCAATGGCGATCTTACCTTCGGTCTTCAGCAACGCATCCAACGGCACGCCGTTGCGCGGGTCGCCCGGCGTCGCAACCGTCGGTGGAATCGCGCCGAGGTCCATGTCGAAGGTTTTGCCGTAGGTCGCGCCGGGGTCCGCCTGCACGAGCATCTCGCGCACGGCGTTGGCGTCGGCACCACGCTGCTCCACCAGATAGTCCACGACAACGTCATCGGCTTCGATGATTCCGGTGAACCCACCCGCCTCAACGGCCATGTTCGTCAGCGTTGCGCGCTCGTCGAGCCCCATCGCTTCGATGCCCGGTCCGGCAAACTCAAGCACCTTGCCGATGCCGTCACCGCACTTGAAGAACTCATCGCTGAGCAGGTGCAGCATGAGGTCTTTGGCGCATACGCCGTCCGGCAGCGAGCCGCGCAGATTCACACGGACCGACTCGGGCACGCGCACGCGCACGTCCTTGGTGAACCAAGAGTTCGCCATATCCGTAGACCCAACGCCAAATGCGAAGCAGCCAAGCGCACCCGCCATGCAGGTGTGCGAATCGGTGCCGAGCACGATCTGACCCGGCAGCGCCAACTCTTCGATCACGATGTTGTGGCAGATGCCCTCCGAGCCGGCAGCTTTGCCGTCGCGGGTCACTTCCCCGAACAGCTTCACGTCCTGCGACTTGGCGAACCGCTCCTGCGCGGTGGCGAGACTTGCGGCCTGCTCCTTCAAACCCATCTTGATGTGGGCTTCGGGCATGACGCGGTCGAGGAACGTCAGGTGATCGCGGAATGCGAACACGGACTCGGGTTCCAGGATCGATGCCTCTTGGCCAAGCCCCATGCGGAACAGGCTCTCGGCCATCGGCGTGACGTATTCGTGGCTGAACCGCGCGTCGGTGCGCACGAAGAGCGCGTCTCCGGGCATCACCGCGGGAATCCCCGTGGCTCCAGTCTTCGCGTCGGCGATGGCACGTTGAGAGATGATCTTCTCGCAGAGCGTCATCGGCCGTGCCGCGGTTTCGACGACGGGTGGCTTCGTGTTGCCGGCCAAGCGCGCCTTGTTGTAGGCGAACAAACCACCGTGCTCGACGATCGCCGTTGCGATTGGGTCCAGCCCCTTGGTGAACTCCGCGATCGGAATCGACTCGCCGTTCTTGATCCGTTCGATCAGACCAAAGTCCGTGGACGTCAGCAGACCGATGTTCTGACAGTTCTGGCCGTAGATCTTCTCGATGCTCTTCGCGATCACCAGCTTGATGCCGGCCTTCGCTTCCGAGAACGGTGCGGTCTCGCGACTCGAACCGCAGCCTTTGGATAGACCACTGACGATTACACCGAAGCCGCCTTGGATCAGCGCATCAGCCTTCACATGGCCGCCGCGCAGCCCCACCAGGCTGTAGCGCGCCAGCGTCTCATCGTAGTAGTAGCAAACCCAACCCGGCGTGATCTCGTCCGTGGAGATGTTGTCGATGAGTTTGCGATCCGCGTCGAACTCAAGGTTCGCGCTGTCGTACAACTGCGACTTTAAGAGGTCGGCATCTTCAGTCAGGTAGAGGATGCGGCCGTCAGGCTTGAGCGTTTCTCGCTTGGTCATTGGACTATTTAGTTAGGCGCGCTCGATGATCATGGCGATGCCTTGACCGCCGCCAATGCAGGCCGAAGCGCAACCGAGCGCCTTGCCGGACTGCTCAAGTTCACGGGTGAGCGTCAGCAAGAGCCGCGTGCCGGTCGCGCCGAGCGGATGACCCAAGGCCACCGCGCCGCCGTTGACGTTGCACTTGTCGCGGTCGAGACCGAGTTCTTTCTCGCAGCCAAGATACTGGGCGGAGAAGGCCTCGTTGATTTCGATGAGGTCGAGGTCGTCCTTCTTCAGGTTCGCGCGTTCCAGCGCTTGCTGGATTGCTGGCACTGGACCGATGCCCATGACCTCTGGCTGCACACCAGCCAAACCCCAGCTGCGAATCTTCGCCTTGGGGGTCAAGCCCAGCTCTTTGGCCTTGGACTCGGTTGTGACAACCAACGCCGCAGCTCCATCGACAATGCCGGATGCGTTGCCGGCGGTGACGGTGCCTTCTTTGCCAAACGCCGCGCGCAGCTTCGAAAGTCCTTCAAGCGTCGTGTCTGGCTTGATGTGGTCGTCGGTATCGACAACGACTTCCTTGCGGCCCATCTGCACGGTCACAGGCACAATTTCGTCAGCGAACTTGCCTGACTTCACCGCGGCCGCGCCGAGCTGGTGTGAGCGCAGCGCGTATTCGTCCTGAGCTTCGCGAGTACTCTCACACCGCTTCGCGACGTTCTCGGCGGT
>CBESZZ010000305.1:0-5433 GCA_965534055.1 uncultured bacterium
AGCGATGACTGGGCGGCAATACTTCCGCAGTGAATGGCCAACCAAAGCCAGACACCCAAGGCGGCGATGCAATGGTCGAAAGAGCGTGGGCGAGGACTTGTCACCTTCCCGGAATCGGACGATTCCAACCAACTGCTTGATGCCGTCCCGCGACGCCACCGATGAGGCCATCGTGATCCTTCCAACCGATGTCCGAATCTTCGACACCCGCAAGGGCACCCGGCAACCATGAGCCCATGCCGTGGCGAAGTCCTAGTGTTGACGAACACCGCAGGCTCCTTGGACAACCTGGTCGAGTGTCTGCAATTGGAAGGCTACCGCATCGATTTCGCGGACTGCTTAGAGGACGCGCGGCAGACGTTCTTCGCTTCGGGCGGGCACGGAGTCTTGGTGATCGGCCCGGACGTGTCGCCTGGAGACGCGCTCCGCACCTCGCGGACGCTTCTAGCGGTGGATGACAGCCTGGCCGTTGCGACGTTTGTGGCTCCATCGCAGCAGGCCATGAACCGGACGCAGCGCGGCGGTCCAGGACAAGACACGCGACCCTCGAGCCACCGCGGCTTGGTCACGCCACACCACCCCTCGTCCCGTGCAGGGCAGGGTGCTCTCGTGCGCTGGCTGCGCGCTCTTTAGCGAACCGACCGGCGACGCATCGGTCGCACTTTGTCTGAGGGCCGCAACGAATAGGCCCCGCCCACGCGAGAACTTCGCTTGCGGCGACGTGCCGGTTGTCGACACGGTCTCGATCCCTTCAGATCGTCGCCATGCAGCCGTTCCACCTGGCGTTTCCAGTCTCCGACCTTGCTGCGGCCCGCGAATTCTATGGCACCGTGCTCGGTTGCCCGGAGGGTCGTTCCAGCGATGTTTGGATCGATTTCGATCTCTACGGACACCAGATCGTCGCGCATTTGGACCCGGCGATGGTGCTCCCTGACGCCTGCAAGAACGGCGTCGACGGTGTCCAAGTACCCGTCCCGCACTTCGGCGTGGTGCTCAGCTGGGAAGACTGGCACGCCCTGGCGGATCGACTGCGTGAGCGCGGAATGTCGTTCGTCGTCGAACCGCAGATTCGCTTCAAGGGTCAGACCGGCGAACAGGCCACCATGTTCTTCGCGGACCCCAGCGGCAACGCCCTGGAGTTCAAATCGCTCAGGGATCGGTCGCAGCTGTTCGCGAAAGGGAGTGCGGCACCCAGCCCAGCGTCGAACCCCGCAGTGGACGCCACTCCCCCCGCACGTCACCACACACACTAAGCGCGACGTTCGCGCCGCAGACGTGTTCGCGATGATTCTTGTCGGCCTAGGAGTCGCACTCATGCTCGTCACGGTCCTACGATCCAACGTAGGCAAGGGTTGGAGTAACGTCCTAGGGATCTGGGTCATCGCCGGTTTGTTCATTGTCCTGGGCATGGCACTCAACCTCAAAGTGCGAGAGATCACGCGCAACCACGGGCGCGAGACTGAGGACTACCCGGGCGTACCGCAGTAGTACCAACGGGCAAGCACTAGCGCCGCAGCAGCACAGCGAAGTTCTCTTGGCCCTCGGGCGTGGTGGAATGCCACCAGCCCGACGTGAGCGTCAAGGAAGCAAGTAAAGAGACATCGCGTCACGGCGAGGATCGGTGGTGTTGCTTAGACGCTCGTGGTCGGTCGGGGCCGAACTACGAACGCTTCGACTGCAATCGATCATCGGATCCACGCCAAGTCTCCAAACCGTCATTCCACCACTCGCGAGCAACGAGAAGTTCTACGGCGTCCGCGTCGTCTTCATCTTCGGTGATCTGCAGCCCCATGGATTGGGCGATGAACTCCCCATAGTCGACAAACGACAGCTTGAGACTGGCATCAGGCTCGGGATAGACGCCGAAGCAGCAAAGTCTGCCGTTCGGGGCGATGGCCAACACTTGGCGCGCGAGGAAGGTGCCGTTCATGTCGCGAGCAAACGCAACCTGCTTGTTCGCATCCAAGACGACGGCTGTTGCCGAGTACGCGAAGCTACCACCCAGCCCCAAACAGCTGCCCACATGAGTGCCGAGCCGCAGCGCTTCGAGCGGGTCCCGCTCCATGGTGATCGTGATCTCGCCGTGTTTCGGATGTGCGTCGCTGCGTGGGTTCGCCCCCAGCCAAGTCTTCCGCGACACGCTTGGTGTCCTGGCGAACCATGACGTGTTCGCGGGATGACGGTCAAGGAATTCGGTGTCGCTCGCGAGGCAGGCACGGATTAGGCGCCGCAAGGAGCGACGCTGCGGTTCATCCATCCACTGCTGCATCTTGAACGCGTGCAGCATCTGGTCCGAGAACTCGGGAACATCTAACTCATCGACTCCAAGACTGCGTTGAATCCGATGCAGCACGTCATCGTGCACGCGGTCGCACAGGACGCCGGGCCACGCCTCAACAACCTTGGCCGTGGCTCGCTCCACTTGCGCTGAGCTCAGTTCCAACTCGCCTTCAACGAACTGCCGCAGCCGCTTGGGTACAGGCGACGACCGAGGCGCCGCGTGTTCATCGCACAGCGCAACAAGCTGGGGAGCATCGAGCGACGCAGGGTCCAAGCAAAGTGGGCCACTTCCTGCGTCGTCGAGAACCTCCAACCGCTGGGTTCGAGACAAGAGACCAAGAACTTTCGTCGCTTGAAGCAACGATCCCGGGTGCGACGCCAACGCATCCAACACGAACGTCGCATCCTCCTGAACCCAAGCGTGCAGTCCCAGATCCAGCAGACGCGTTTCGTTCGCACGGCGGCAGGAGTTTTCGAGCTTCCGCAGCGAAGCGATCGGCAACTGCGCAAGCGCTGCCGGCATCTCCGCGGCACCGACCGCCAGACTCGCGAGTGGTTCAGAAACGCGGCTTTCCACCAAGAACGGTGGCGCATACACGATCGGCAGCAGCTCCATGGACCGCTCCAACGTCGCCAGCGACGTGCTGAAGACGTGCTCCCGCAGCAAGTCGACGGCTTTCATCCTGTATTCGGGAGCGAGCTGTTCGAGCACCGACAGGAACCGCATCAGTGAATCTAGCTGCTCGCACGGAAAATCCGTGATCAAGTCTTCATCCGTTACAGCACTCATCAGTGTTTCCGCGATCCGTACGGCCACTGAGGCTTCCAGCTTTGAGTTCGCTAGCCGGTCCAATAGAGGCGCGAGAGCAACGTCCGCGTCGACCACGGACCAAAGATGCATCGCCAACCAGCTGGGCTCGAAGACATGGGCCGCAAGAAAACGACGGATCGCTTCGCGCCCCTCCGCACTAGGTGGCCTGCCGGTCTTCTCCGTCTGCGCCTCGTTGTCGCCAAACGACCATTCTGGCCGATGCAGCTCTGCGAGGTGGAAGCCTTCGAGCGCCGCTTCCAGGTCCCAACCTCCAATCAAACATCGCAACACGTAGTCGATGCGCTGCGTCGCGTAGTCACCGACGCAATTGTTCCAAAGCGACGTGATCGTCGCGCCAACGGGAGGTGCTACATCCGCGGCTTCAGCATGCAGCCAGAGCGCGCGCAACAAACTCGTTTGCAAACCCGGGTCGACTTGCGGCAAGAGTTCCAACCATTCGAACGTGTACGGACCGTGCGGCTCCCTAACCAAGCAAGCCACAACAGCACGGCTCGTTGCGTCCTGCTCGAGACCAAGTCTGTGGTAGATCGCGAGCACGCGCGCCTGCAGATCAGAGTCATCGCGGAGGCACCAAGCAAACTGTTCGCGGAATCCGGTCGGCTGGGAGCGATCACTCCGCACGATCTCCAGGCCACCCATCGACTCAGGGGAAGCATCACGACACACCGCGACCAAGCGATCCCGGCCATCGTCTGACGTCAGGTAGAGACGCAGCTGAGCGGGAGACGTCTGCCGTGATTTTGGGGGCTGATGTTTGGTGCCTTGATAGGCACGAGGATGAGCCGCGGTTGCTTTCCGAGGCTCCGCGGGTGGCCCGATGTCCAGCTTCGGCAAAGTGGGTCGGTCTGCCGCTGGATCGACAACCGTTGTTCGAAGCAGGAGCGCGACGTCGTTGCATGCGAACTCATCCAACACCCGCACCGCGGCCAAGCGCAACCACGCGTCATGGGTTCGACCTCGCGTGATCGTGGATCGACCGAACTCGCAGACCAATTCTCCTTTCCGATCTTCCACGTGACACACAAAGCCCACCACCCCGTCGGGCGTGCAGAACAAAGCGAGGGCACGGGTCGTGGACATCGTTCAGCCATGCAACGGTAGCTCGGCGCGGAGCGCAACGCCTGAGCGGAACAGGCGAGGCCGAACAGACGGATCCTTTCGCGTTTCCTCGCTAGAGTGATCCATTCATCATGCAAGGTCGCATCACATTCCCCGACAATCCCTGGCCCGCCGGCCACGCCGTCCAATCCATCGACTTCTACGTCCACCTGCACGAAACCGAGGGCGCCTGCCTCGGTCTGTCTTTGAAGTCAGAGGACTATTACGTCAAAGAGGGTTTGAACGCCGCTCTCTCGGAGGCGGAGCAGGAGTGCGAGAACGACACTGACCTCTCCGATTGGCAGGCCAAAGGCGCTTGGGCCAACTACCACGCCTGCTCCATCATTGACGCAGCGCCTGCCGTTGGAGTGCCGCTGCACTCGAGCGGTGAGCGCATTTCGCTGCGCCACCTCGAGGACCTACGCGTTCATGCGGACCCGGTAGAAGCCCTCGATGCCGATTGGAACTTCGACGACCGCGCATTCTCGATCTACTTACTAGGGCACGATGCGGTGTGCGATCACCGCTTTTGGTTCAGAAAGTCAGACCACGGCTTTGCGATCCACTGGACGGGAAAAATCGCACTTGCCTACTCCGGAGACCTTGAATGGAAGCACGAGTTTTGCGCCGAGATCCAGGACGTTCCGTTCGGTGGGTTCCGACGGTGGGAAGACCAGAACCTTCGCGCATCGCGTTCGTTGAAAGAGCGTGAAGCGATGATTCGAGACATCGCATCTCGAACCGTCGAGGGTTGTGAATCCATGCGATTCACCCCCGGAGAACAGAACATCTGGGATCGGCTCGATCCGGACTAGGAGCTGCCTCCCCGACGGTGTCCTTCCCCATGGCCCGACAGTTCCGAGTGCGGACCCGATCCACCCTATACACTTCTGGACCGGCGAAGCCTCCCGATGAGGCCGGCCCCGCCCGCTTCACTCACGGTGTCGTCCACCCGTTCGTGACACAGCCCCCCCCCACAATTTGTGATCCACAACGATCCCCGGCCTACTCTGAGCGCTCTGAACGGCACCCTCCGCGCGAATCCCGATAGGCCTCTTCCACGAATAGGGTCCCTTCGCCACCGCCTGCGCTTTTCTGAAACTCCGGTTCAACCCGCCGGACATTCAGGAATCCTTGGACCCGCAACAACCGATCCACGAACACTGGTCCTGCTCGGTGGGTAGCGACTTCGATCCAGAGGCGGAACAAGCTTTCGTCGCGGC
>CBESZZ010000306.1:0-5431 GCA_965534055.1 uncultured bacterium
GACCTCGGCGGCGGTGAGTCCGACACCGGCTAGACCCTTGGGCACCAAGTCCTCGACGGGTGTCGCACCGGGCAGGGCGTCGCTCAGCGGTTTGTCCTCTGGCAGCAGCACCGGCTGCAGTTCCACTGTTTCCGGCTCGGTCGGGTCTGCCTTGGGCTCGTCGCTGGGATCCGATTCAACGTTTGGCTTGAGCGTTGCCGGGTCCGCAGGCTGCTCCGGATCGGTCTTCGGGTCGATCGGCGCGCTGGTTTCTGGGTCGTCGGCGACGACGTCAACCGCTGCAGGGTCCCACTTCAGCTGCACGTCCTGCGGTGGAATCCCTACGGGCTTCACGTGCAATAGGGCGATGGAGCCTTGGGGTGCTGGGAACGCCAGCTCGAAGCGACGCGTTTCTCCGGCCGGCAGCCACAACGGATCCGCAGGCGCGCGGTGGCCAGGGTCTACGCCCATGACCGGTGGTTTCTCATCCAGAGTGAATCGCTTGGACGGCTCCCATGCTCCTCCGTCTGT
Source organism: uncultured bacterium (assembly GCA_965534055.1). GTDB lineage: Bacteria > Planctomycetota > UBA1135 > UBA1135 > UBA2386 > CBESZZ01. The sequence continues at coordinate 511 of CBESZZ010000306.1, forward strand.
GCCGACGTTCGTGATCTCGATGGTCAGCAACGCGTAGGCGTTGCCGTCCTGTTCGACCCGACGGCTGCCGAGAACTTTCAGCGGCAGCGGGTCGTCGTCGATGGTCGCGAGCGGCGGAGTCTCCGCGATGTCGGTTGCCGCCGCATCTGCTTGCAGCAACATGAAGCGCGGCACGGTGACGTTGGACATATCCACTGCGTTGGATTTGAACTCCGCCATGCCGCAGTAGAGCTCTAGTGAACGCGCGTCTTCGGGAACGATGAACACCAGCGTTCCACCGGTGAATCGGTTTGGGAAGAACACGGGTTCCGTCAGCAACGTGCCCCGTGCGAACTCCGGGCGACGCGCCGTGTGGCCGTCGACGAGCAAACTCAGGGTTTCCGACGCGCGCAGCCAACGGGTGAGGAGGACGTGTGTCGCCTCTTCGTCCAGCGGTGCTTCCGCGTCGAGAATGCGCGCCTTCACAGTCCACGGCATGCGGCTTTGGCCGCGCAAATCCACCGCGACGAATCGTGCGCCGACGGGTGCTTCGGCACCGTTCCAAGTGTCGTGCCAATCCCAGCCAAACGGCGCGACGGCGAACATCGGCGTTTCTGCAGGGGCATCCAACGGCTCCGCCACGGCGTCTCGCGGCGTGGTTAGCGCCACTTCAAGAGGGCCGAAACGCTCCGAGAAGAAGTGCAGTGACGCATCTTCAATCCCGAGGTCACCTGCGTCGTTCGTTGTGAGCGCTGCACTGGGGATCGCGAACGCGATCTTGCCGCGAAGCGTCGCGCCGGGCTCGTTCAAGGTGAACTTCGCCGGCAGTTGTTCGTCGCCGTTCGGGCTCGCTTCTGCGGGCAATGCGGGCACGACGGTATGGCCGACGCGCACGAAGAGGCCGCGCTCCCATTCCAAGACCCCGGACTGAGGCATTTCGAGCAGGTAGATGAGGTCGACGGCGAGGACGTTTTCGAACTCGACATCGAGCACGAGTTTGGCGACGCGTGGGGTATCGGAGTCGGCTTCGTCGACCGGATCCAGCGTTGCACCGAACAGGTGTGTAGCGAGACCGCGGTTGCTGCCGGTGCGGCGCGCGGTGATGTCTTGTTCGATCGCCAAGAACTCTGGTGCCGGCGTGGGTTCTGCGGAAGCTGCAGCGTCTGCGTCAACGGTTGGCTCACCGGTGCCAACGCGATTCGCGATGGCTTCGTCCCGTTCGAGTTCGGAGCGACTCGAAACCGTGCCGCGTTGGCCGGACTCTTCGAGCTGCAGTCCATCGACGGCCTTCAAGGTCGGCAGTCCCAGTCGACCGAGATCGTGGCCGCGCTTGGTCGAAGTGATCACGGGGATGCCGGCAACCGTTGCCGGAAGCGTTGCGGTGCCCGCCTTCGCTTGCGCCTGCGGATCGGCAATCACCACGGCCTGCAGCCAGTCCGCGCTCGCTGCGCGCCCCGCGTCGCTCTTCAGCAGCGTGGCGAGACCAGCCAGGCTGCCGTCCCAGAGCAGAATCGCGCGTGTTGCGCGTTCCTTGGCCGCGATGGCGTGCAGCGTTAGTGCAGCTTCGGGGGGCTGAATCGTGGTCCCCTGCAGCATGCGCTGCAGTCTTGGGATGTAGTCGAGCCCGACTGGAGGTTCGGTGAGTCCGAGGATGGCAGTCGCGGTGCCTTCGTCTTCGATGATGACCCACGGTTGGCTGGCGAGGAATGCATCGTCCGCGTCCAAGAGGTTCGCGGACACCGTCACCAGATCGGGGATCGCGGCCAAGTCGCGCAGGCTGTCTTGCCCGCGGCGCAAATCACGCCACGAGAGGTTCACCGCGTCGTAGCCCATCGCGGCGAGGCTCTCGCCGACGAGCGCTGCAGCCGAGCTTCCGTCCGGAAGCGTTCCCTGCGCGTCGCCGAAGAACGCATTGCCCGCGTCGAGCACAAGCAGCCTCGCGTGCGCTTGGCGGATGCTGGCGATGGCGGTTGCACGCCGCGCGAGTCCACCCAACGAACCGTCGATGCCGCAACCTTCGCAGGGGAAGACGGCGCCTTCGGTGTTTGCGGTCACGGCGAGCTGCAGCGGTGTGGGCTGCAGCTGAGCAGGAGCGGGCTGCTGCGCGCGCGCGACGCCTGCGACGAAGAACAGGATCGCGGGTGCGAGCACGCGACTCCAAGCGGTGGTGGGATTCATGGGATCGGTTGGTCGATGGACGCGCACTTCTAGATGACTCCTCTGCAAGCAGGGGACGCCTTCACCAACGCGACGATTGCATCCGAAAGCGCCATTTGATCAATGATGGCAGCAACGAGTAGGCCAAGTGCTCCGCCAACGACTGGGCCACCGACTGCGGTTCCTGCCGCTCCGACGACCAGACCCAGAATCATGCGTGCGGTAAGTTGCGCCATGACGCAGATCATGGTGGCGCCGTAGCGCTTGTACCAGGGAGTCATGGCCCGGATCATTGCGATCTCCGTCTCGGTGTACTCGACCATCTCTTGGCCCCAGCCTCGGTCACCGATCCCAAGGCAGGTGCCCGTGTTCGGGTCGATGCGCCACCAGGCGTAGCCCAGTTCTCCGTCGCTGGCATCTTCAACAGGTGCACGGACGATCGCCCCCTTGGCAATGGCTTGGCAAATACGTTCCGCGTCGTCGGCGGGCACTTTCGCAGCGGCTACGTCTTCGGGCGTGCGGAGCATGGACCACGCTTCCGCCTCAGAAGCGAGTTGCTGCTCCCATGCAACGACGTTGGATCGGCCGTTCCCGCCCAAGGCGAGTCGTTCTGCAACGGTGTCGGCGACCCCTTGAAAGAGCCTTGCTGTCCGTGCTTGCTCTGCGTCGATGCCGAACACGGCGAGGTCGTTGCAGACGATGTCCGTCGCATCGTACCGCGTGAGGCGATCGCCTTGATCCTTGCAGAACTCGTGCGAAGTGAGCACCTGAGGCGAAGCGACCGCGGTCCAAGCATCGACGGGCGAGCCTTGGTGACGCAACGACTGCAGGTTGCGAAGCAGCGGTGCGATGGCAGGCATCGAGCTGGAATACTCCTCCATCTTGTCGCGGGCGCCGACCTGCATCGCCGCGATGAAGCCGATCGCTGCGTCGGCGGCTTCATCCAGGCCGGTCAGGCTTTCGAAGACTACAAGCGAGCTGGACGGCTTGCTGCTGGAGACCAGAATCTTGGACTCGCCAAGCATCGTGAAGCCGCAGTCAAGCCGCTGCGACTTCTTGGGTGATTCTGTGTAGGTCCCTTTGCTGCGAGTCGCGGGTCCCACAAGGTCGAACAGCGTGCGGCGGTGTTCGCTCACGCCTGCAGGAGTGGTGACGATGTAGTCCAGGTGCAGTGCGGTGCACTCTTCGCTACCTCTCGCCGGCTTTGCGCTTCCGAGCTGGTCGAGTGTGCGTGCTGCGTCTGCGATCGCGCTCTGGGTGGCGAACGCCATCGGGGCTTCGTTGATGTTGCCTTCCGTGTCGAAGCCCTTCTGAACAATCAGCTCGTCCCCGTAGCGAAGGGCTGGGATCCAGTCCGTTGCACCCGCTAAGGCGCGCAGGTTTTCCACGTCGGACTTCTTCGCATCCTCTTCGACGCCGGTTGGCTGGCACGAGAACGAGAGGAGCTCGCCCTCGCTCGAATGAGTTGCAAACTCGTGATCGAGCACGACGGCTTCTTCCAGCTCTAAGTCGGTGGTCCGTTCAATCGAAACCCGAATCCGCAGTCGATGCTCGTCGGCCTCTGGAATCTCGGTGAGGCTGTGCAGAGTTGGTGACTCAATGCCGGCGTCTGCGGGGGTGACTCCGTCTGGCAGCAGGGAGAGGTCGAAGACTTCTTCTCCGTCCTGCACGCGAAACCAGCACGCGTCTTGGAACGCGCGAACTGCCTCGGCAGATGACGCGAACTCTGCGTTTGCAGCGTTGCGATCCAGCGCCGGCCATTCCAACTGCGTGCGCAGCCTCTCCGCGTTTTGCACGGTGGTGCCGATCTGCTGCTCTTGCAGCTGTTCGGCTTGAAGTCGCTGGGAATCGAGCTTCGCTTCGATTCCCGCCGGGATCTTCACACCGCGCTTGCGGACTTTCTCGAGCAGTGCCTCCAGCTGTTCGGCTTGGCTGGTCTCGCCGGCTTCTGAGTCGTCTGCGTCTTTGTCTTCGTCCTTTGCAGGCGCGGGCGCGACAGCTTTCGCCAGCAGGTCACGAGCGAGTTCTTCCGGAAGCTGCCCACGCACGATCTGGCCTTCGATCCCTGCCGCCTCCAGCAGTGTCCCAAGCAGAATCGCGCGGTCGAGATGGCTACCGCTCTGGTCCTGCAGCACCCCACGCGCGCCCCGTAGCGCACCGCGGTAAGGCAACCACTTCGTGTTCGCCAACACCCAGCCATGCAGTGTGGCGCGGTCCTTGCCGAGCGAGCTCACCAGGGCCTCGGGCTCGAACGACGTGCGGTCCATTTCCTCGATGCCGATCTTCGCCACTTTGCGAACCACCTGGAGGTCCGCGATCACCGCCGCGGGATCTTCCATCTGGAAGGATACCGACGGCCCGGTGCCGCCCACGGGCGTGGGCTGGAAGTTCTGCGCCTGCAGAGAACCGGTGCGTGGCACCAGCAGCAGCGCGGGCAATGCCGCGGCCACCAGGCCGCTCTTGAGGTAGATGGATCGCAGGAGGGACATAGGAATCGAGGGGTGAGGGGCTTGAGGTCGACGGCGTCGCACCTGCAGAGCGGATAACGAGGGCCGGCCGCACTGGATTTTCGACGTGGGGGCTGTGGGGCTGAACCTTGCGCCAGGGGCCGGGTCTTCGAGTCAGGGTCTTCGATTTCGAGAGGATCTTCCCCATGCTGCGGCCCGCCTCGCCTCGCTGCGGACGGCGCCCTCTTTACGGGCCTCGCCCTGGCCGTCGTCCTGCACTCCTGCCCCAGATGCCTTCTCCACCCGCAGCCTTCCACCTCGGCAACGTGCCCGTTGCC
>CBESZZ010000307.1:0-5424 GCA_965534055.1 uncultured bacterium
CGCTGATCGACGCGCAGTTTGCACCGGATGGACGACGAATTTTGGTCACCGGCGCGCGAAGCGTCAGCAGCTGGGAATGGGGTGAGGGCGGCGGTGTGGTCGGTCTTCCCACCCATCCCAACGTCGTTGCTGCAGCCGCGTTTCATCCCGACGGCACGCGCGTTGCCACAGCTTGCCACGATGGCCGCGTGCGGCTGTGGCAGGCGCGGGACGGCTTCCTCGAAACTGAACTACCAGACCTTGGCGTGGCGCTCCGCGGTTTGGCCTGGATCGACGATGGCAAGCGGCTGCTGACCTTCGGGCCGAGCAACGTTTGGTCGTATGACCTGTCGACGGAAATGCCTACCGAGCGACTCTCGACCACCAGCGACGATCAGTCCTCCGAACTGCTCCAACTACTGCACCGCAACCAGCAGGTCTGGGTGCTCGACGAAAACGGCGTGCGTCGCGCGGTCAAGGCTTCGGCTGGTGCAGGGTCAACGCTGGAGAAGCCGCAGGGGCTGCAGCCACCGATCACACTCGCCGCGGGTTCCGCCGCGTTCTTGGTGACCGTCGACGCCGAAGGCACGTTGATCGTCACCAACTGGGCTGACGGCAAGCTCGTGACCGTCCCCGACGCTTCGGCGTCACAGTCCCCGATCACCGCGGTTGCAGTGCATCCGCAGCGTGGGCGCGTCGCGACCGGACACCGATCCGGTGAAGTCACGCTCTTCGATCTTGACGCCTCAATGCCGACCCGTGCATTCCAAGCGCATCGAGGCACCGTACGGTCGCTGTGCTTCCACCCCACCGACGACGTGCTGCTCAGCGGCGGTCAAGACTCGACCGCGCGGCTCTTCGATTGGCAGACGCTCACCGAGCAGCTGCGCTTTGAAGGGCATGCTCGGGCGGTGGTATTCGTCGCCTTCGCCCCAGCGGGCGACCGCGCTTTGAGCTGCGCCCACGACCGTTCCGTCCGCATCTGGCCGATCGATCCGGTCGCCGCTGCACGGGCCTTGGCACCGCCAGCACTGTCTGCCAGCCAACGAGGCCGATTCGGGCTTCCCCCCAAACTCGACGAAACGAAGTAGGCTCCTAGACCGGCGCTGCCATCGGTGGCCTGAGAACCGCCTACGGCGCTCCGCAACTCCGCGGCTCCGCCGTGGGGAACATCGGCTCTGAATCCCGGGTCGGAACGTCTGTCGGCGCGTCAGCAAGGGTCGAGCGAAAATCCCCGTGCGCTCCACCTCGCGCTGGCTCTTCCTACCTGCAGGTTGGCAGGTTCACTCGTGCCGATTCGTCCGCTGCCTCCCACAACGCCGAAACGCCTGTTCCCCCCGCGGGTCACCGGTTCTCGCCAGTCGGCCGCCACCTGTACTGCACCACAACCGCCGTTCACCGTCTTCGCCACGAACCTCCACACCATGTCACTCGAACACCGGTCTCGGCTCTCGCCTCGACGATTCTCCCTCTCAGCATCGCTGCCGAGATTGCTACCCACGTTCCTGCTGCCAATCGCGGTTGGACTTGCCTTCACGAGCCTGGAGCTCGCACAGGCCCAGAGCAACCCGCCGCCATGGTGGCGAGTCAACGACGGCAACACTGTCAGTGTGGGCTGGAGCTTCACCAACAGCGCGCAACCACTCGTGCCGGACTTCGAGATCGCCGACCCGGCGTGGTACACGGGGTCCCGAATGACGATCTCTGCCAACGTGCAGCGTTTGGCGCAACTCAACGGGTTTCCCGGGGTGCTTGGGCTTCCAGCGTCCGGCCAGGGGTTCTCGGAGACCGACATCGACAACGACCCGCGCCCGGGTTGGATCAAGATCTATTGGATGCAGTACTCCTGGTTCCAGGGCAACCAGCGTGACGTCGGCGGAACGCCACTGTTGGTTCCTGGATCGCGGCTGCGCAACGTGCAACGGCGGGTGGAGACCCTCGGCAACGGCTGGTTCCGCGAAACGGTGGAGTACCTGATCGTTCCTCAACCCGCAGACGAGAAGTTCCGCTTCGACTTTCGGGGCTTGGGCAACGGCGCTGTCGCAATCGACGACGTGTTCGTCGGCACCCATTGCGTCGAGAACTTGGACGACGACACCGGACTAACACTTGGTGAGAGCACAAGCTTGCTGGTCGACGTCGATGCCGCGACCGCGAACCCAGGCGGAGCGGTCGGCGTCGCCGTCGTGCCCAACCGCGCCACGGGTGGCATCACCTATTGGATCAGCGCCACCGCGCCGGGCTCAGTGGCCGGATTGCCGCACAAACTTTACGCACTGGACGCAGGCGGCAACCTCTTGGCTTCATTCGATCAGCCCTCGGTCTTTGGCGCGCCGTCCACGGTCGGCATGCGCGACCTCGCCTACGTCGAGACCGGCACGCGGCAGCTGCTCTACGGCGCACAGGAGACACCGCAAAGCGGAGTGGTTCTGTTCGCGTTCGACATCTCCACGGGAAGCTTCGTTCCTGGTCTCGCGGTCACCGTGCAGGGTCTCCCTGCAGCGACAGTCCCGATCGCTCTGGCGTTCTACCCACCGGGCAACGCCGGTGCCGGCACGTTTCTCGCCGGCGACGCTTTCGGCACGTTCTACGAAATCGCCCGCAACGGGGCGATCTTGCGCAACATCGCGGGTGTGTGGCCTTCGGAGATCACCGGCTTGGGCTACGACAAGAAGTGGGGCCTGAGCTACGGGTTCACCCGCGGCGGCACCAGCGATCCACGGCAGATCAACGCCACCGGTTTTGAATTGAACACCGTAACCGGGCAGCCGACCGGGGCCGTGTTTCACGGCAACCTGAACTTGCCGTTGCCGACCTCCACCAGTTCTCCAGGCGGCGAATCGCTCGGCATGCACGCATACCGCACCACGGTCGGCGGGCCGTTCCGACTGGCGTGCTTGGCGCGCACGGTCGGCAATGCGGCAAACCCCGGCACCACGTGGCTCTACGAACTGGGCGGTCCCTTCCGCTACGGCCACTCGTGCCGCGGCGTGACCACCATGCTCGGCGTTCCATACCTGGGCAACGCGAACTTCGCCATGCGTCTCGAAGGCGTCCAGGGAGCGTCGTTCGCTTCTCTGTATCTAGGCTTCAGCGACAGCATGGCGCCGGCCGCACCGCTGCCGTTCCCGTTGGACTCGTTCGGGTTCACCAACTGCGCCGTGCTGCATTCCCTGAATGGCGATGCGGGCGCTGCCGTAGTGAACAACGGCCGTGCCATGGTGCCGGTGCCGTTGCCGTTGATCCCGGGCTTCCAGGGAACACCGACGTATTGGCAATGGGTCGTCTTTGACCAGACGGCCCCCGGAGGACTCGCGACCTCTTCCGCGGGCAAGACGCTGCTCTACTAGTCAGGGGTTGGTGCGGCTGGTGCGGTGATCGCGCCAGCTCGCCGACGCCAACCGAAAGCAACGCCCAGGTAGAGCGGCAGGAACTCGAGCACCTTCACCCAGGTCTGCTCTTCCCAGACCTGGTCCTCCAACCATCCGGGTAGCACGTGATAGGACGCGAACAGCGTCCCGAAGAACACCAGCAGCACCGCGTTCGGCCACTTCCATGGGTCGCCCCACGGCATGAACGCCAGGAAGGGCAGCGGGAACAGCGCATACCAAGGATGCAGCGTGGGTGTTGCCGCCAAGAAGAACAGGAAGAACGCACCGGCAACGATTTCCAGACGCACCCGGCGCGCGTAAGCCCAAAGCAACAGCCCCAGACCAAAGACGGCGAGCGGAATCTTGGCCAACCGCTGGGCCTCGAAGCCGCCCAGTGCGCCCTGATCTTCCCAAGCCTTGAAGGGCGCATGTAGCAGCGCGAACAGGCTGTCGTTGTGCCGCCACTCCGACGCGTAGCGCAGCGTGCCATCGAGCCACGCAAGAGGCGTCGCCTCGCCGGTCAACGACACCCAGGCAAACGGCAGCCACATGGCCAAGAGCGCCAAGCCGAAAGCCAGGATCGTTCGAATCCTTCGCCCCACGCCCACCTCGCGCACGACGAACGGCAGGAACAACGCAGGCAAGAACTTCGCGCCGGTCGCAATTGCCAGCGCCACGCCAGCAGCGATCGCCCAACGCATCCGCACGCAGAGGAACGCGGCAACGGTCGCGAGCACCGCAAGCGAATCGCCGTGACCCTCGCCGGCAAACTCGAACACGACCAACGGACAGAGGCCGTGAATCAGTGCTCGAGCGGGCGGTAGTCCAACGCGAACCAACAGCAGCCACAGCAGCGCGAAGAGACCTAGGTCCAAGAGTCCGAACACGAGCTTCGGACCGTAGACGCCAAGCCCCGTCGCCGCCGCCGCAGCGAGCGCACCCTGCATTGCAGGTGGATAAGCCGCGGGGATCGTCGGGTTGTTGATGAACGGATGAATCGCTGGATCTCGAAACTCCGCCGCGACATCTGCGGGCGCCGTGAGATACGGATTCTGAAGCGCCAACACCATCTGCCCTTCGTGGACGTAGCGATAGATGTCGTCGCTCATCGCCGGAGCGAGCGGGAACACGAGAGCGCGCAGCGAGAACGCCAAGAGCAGCGCCACAGCGAACCGTGGCCGGAACCGGCCACGGCTAACTTCGATGCAGACGTGAATCCAAGCCGCGGTCGCCACGAGTATGAGCACCAGGCTCGGCACGAAAGCGCGGCCAACTCCCAAGCCATCCCCGGCTTCGGCCGCGACTTGCGGAGGGACAAAGTGCAGGCCTGCCAGCGCAGCGACCAACAGCGCGAGACTGCAGCCGATCAGTACACGGCTCTTTCTGTGCGGTTCGTCAGTCATGGGGTTTGCCGCGCAGCCGACACGTTCGACTTGGCATCCGATTCAGTGACGCGTCGTGAGTCGACCCGTTCGTGAAGATCCCGACGTGAGCCGTCGTTCCCGGCTACCGACCACCACCAGATTCCTTGGCAGGCGTCGGAGTTTTCTCATCTCCCGGTCCTTTTCCGGCACCAGGCTCTTCGCCAGGCGGTGGCCCCCCACCGAACGGGTTACCGCCGCCGGCACCCCGCTCTTCGGGCGTCGACTTGGGTCCATCCACGGGCTCAGTGTTCACCCGCGGCTCATCACCCGGCCCATCGAAGCCCGCCTCGCTCATCCGCATGCGCCACGCCTTGCGCACGTCGGGCTCCTGACGATGAAACCTGTACGACACGATGGTCCCTGGCTTCGGGCACGCGTCGGTGATCCACCAGTTCTGATCGTCTGAGCCGCGGAGATGGCGGATGGTGAACAACTGATTGTCCGGACGCTTGTAGCAGGTTGTGACCAGGTTGCCTTCGAGGTCTGCGACGAACACAGGCGGCTCGTTGACGTAGGCCTTGGCCATGCGCCCACCCACGAAGATCCAATCGACGGCCGTGACGTTGATCCAGGTGCGCCGATCCATCAACACTTCTTCGACGGCCAGCTCTTGGTCTTTCCCTTCGGCGTCTTTGAACGCAATCGTCATG
>CBESZZ010000308.1:0-5422 GCA_965534055.1 uncultured bacterium
GAAAGTCGTCGAGCGGCTGAGGCCGCGCCGAAGCCGGCAACTACGCCAAATTCTACGGCATCCGCTCGCGAGCAGGAACGAACGGACCGATCAACTGCCGCTCCCACCACACCCCTTGGGCCCGCTGCGCGGCATCCGCGAAGCGGTAGAGGTATCTCGACGCCCGCACAAAACGCGGCCCGCCATCTTCGAACGGATCATCGACGAAGAGCGACAGCGTTTCAGGCTCATGGGCGAGCAGTTTCTCCTGCAGCGGCTCCGCCCAGCGCTTGCTCAGCTCCGCTGGCCCAAACCCAGAGACCCACATCAAGAAGCCGAGGTAGTCGTGGTACGGCGCGTAGCGTCGTGGTCGATAGTCCAGGCGCGCGGGAATCCCGAGCGTCTGGTAGTCCTTCCAAGTCTCGCCGTCTTGGCTGCCCTGCCAAACAATCACCTGCCGATGCAGCGGGATGATGGCAAACATCGAATAGATGCCCGCGAGACGGAAGTGGTTTGCGTGATGGGACAGCGAGGCCAACGACTTGGGCAAGTAGGCCTCGGAAGCCGGCACGCTCTGCTTCAAGACCGGGTACGCGGTGGCCAAGAACAACACACAGGCACCGAGAACCCCCACGCCGCACCAGACCCTTGCAGTGACGGTTCTCACCGCGCGCCCGGCTTCAAGCGCAATCGCTTCGCGTCGGGATCGCCATCGTTTAGCCCAGCCCCGCCATGGCATGCACCGCAACCACACCGAGTCCTTGACCATCAGCAGGAACAACCCGGTGGTCAGGATGTTGAACCCGCGAAAACTGCCCGCGACCTGAATGCCAACCATCAGCGCGATCCCTGAGATCGCGCAAATCAAGCGCGGCCAGCCGGGGATGAACACACCCCAGATGATCACGAGCTCCATGGCCAAGGTGAACGCCGTCATGCCATCGACAACCCACATCGGCTGCTCGAGCATCCACGCGGCCTCGGCGGTGGGATGCGGCAGCGTCACCAAGAAGTGACGCATCACAGTCATGTCCAACCACTCGGGCTGCGCGCCGTAGACCTTGGTGATGCCCGGGCCAAAGAGAAGCCGGAAGACGACCCAGTAGAGGAGGTACCTCGGGAACCGAGGCACGGCCGGTTCGGACCGCGGCATCGGCCAAATCCCGGCGGGCGCCAGGAACACGCAAAGGATCGTGACCTCGGTGACCAGTAGGTCAAACGGCCAATAGAACCAAAGCGCTTCACACCCGTCGCTCGTGCCGAACGAATGCAGCGCCACGAAACAAACCAAGCACATCCATCGAGGCAACAACCCGACGGTGAGAGCAACCGCCGCCAACCCACCCATCGCCGCAACGCTCAAGATGAACCAGTCCGCCGAGCACAACCAGAACAGCGATGGGGACTTCCAAGGCGCGGCAGAGCCGTTCTGGGCGGTGAGCTTTTCGAACGTCTCGACGACGGGGGTCAGCCCATCGGTCCCGATGATTGCTAGACCTTGGTCCCAAAGTGAAAGGAATGCAAAGACCAGGCTGATTCCCAAGGCGCGCAGCAACGCAAACCGCCCGAAGTGCCAAGACGCAGCGGTCCGCTTGGTTCCGTCAGGTTGCGCGCCGGGAGCCGGCCCGGTTGGATCGTCAGCCAATCGGGTCGAGTCCGTCAAAGTCGAGTCAGTCAATACCACCACCACCCAGACCGTAGCCAGTCTTCCGCTGGCTTGCCTGCTGCTCGCTGGGTCGCGTATGGGCAAGTTGAGGGAGAATCCTGGCAGGCGTCGGGCGACCGTCGTAGATGCGTCGAGGGGGCGTCAGGGGATCGTCGGACGACCGGCAGCGCTCCGATTCTCGGGTTTGACACCACAGAACCGCCTTCGCACCGCCCGTTGCGGACCTCGATGGATCCAGCTCGCGCATTGACCGCCAATCCGGCTACGCTCCCCCTCGGTAGACGACCCACATTGTGGTCGCCTCGTCCAATGGAGCGGGGACTGCGCTTGGTTTGCGCAGCTCGGACGCTCCTCCACGCGCCACATCCGGGATCTCCCGGCGAGCGCACCACCCCCATAGAAGCGGGCTCCGGGCCGCGCAGAAATTGGATCACGCAATCGATTCGCACGGACGCCTCTGTCCGGCGTTTGCAAAGAGCGGTCCACGCGCTAGCCCCGTCGAGCCAACCCTCGCATGTCCTCCACGTTTTCAGAACTGAAACTCCTCGAGCCCATCCTCCGCGCATTGCAGGAAGAAGGCTACGAGCACCCGACGCCGATTCAGGCCCAGGCCATTCCGCTACTGCTGGAAGGTCGTGACCTGCTCGGTATCGCCCAAACCGGCACCGGCAAGACCGCAGCGTTCGCGCTGCCCACGCTCGACTTCCTCGCCACAGAACCCATCCCGCCGACACCCAGCAAGCCTAGTGTGCTGGTATTGACCCCAACCCGCGAACTCGCTTCGCAGATCGGCGAGAGCTTTCGCAACTACGGCAAGCACCTCAAGACCCGCGGCACAGTCGTGTTCGGCGGCGTCGGGCAAAGCCCACAGGTCCGCGCGTTGAAGCGTGGCGTCGACATCCTGGTTGCAACACCAGGCCGCCTCATCGACCTGATGGAACAACGGCACGTCGACCTCGGCTCCGTCGAAGTCTTCGTGCTCGACGAAGCGGATCGAATGCTCGACATGGGCTTCATCCATGCCGTGCGCAAAGTCTTGGCGAAGCTGCCAGCAGATCGCCAATCACTGCTGTTCTCGGCCACGATGCCTCCAGACATTGTGAAGCTCGCCAACACGATCCTCCGCGATCCTGTGCGCGTCGAAGTCACGCCGCCGGCAACCACGGTCGATCTCATCGACCAAACGCTCATGCTGGTCGAGAAGAACCAGAAGCGGCACCTGCTCGGCGAGATCCTCAGCGATCCGGCCATGGAACGCGTGCTCGTGTTCACCCGCACGAAACACGGTGCCGACCGCGTCGTCAAACACTTGCGAAGCCTGGATATGCCGGCTGAAGCAATCCACGGCAACAAATCCCAGGGCGCTCGGGAACGCGCTCTCGCAGGGTTCCGCAGCGGCAAGGTGCGCACTCTGGTTGCCACCGACATCGCGGCCCGCGGGATCGACGTCCCAGAGATTTCGCACGTCGTGAACTTCGACCTGCCCAACATTCCGGATAGCTACGTGCACCGGATCGGCCGCACGGCGCGGGCCGGACGCGAAGGCTGCGCGATCTCGTTCTGTGATGTTGAAGAGCGCGAGTACCTGCGCGACATCGAGAAGTTGATCGGCATCGAGGTGCCGATCATCGAAGAGCACTCGCACAAGAGCGAGGTCCCGTTCAGTCGCGAAGATCGACCCCGCGGCAAGAGCAAGAACAAGCGCAAGGGCAGCTCCGGCCGACCACCGCGTCAAAACTCCGGTGGCCGGGGCGGCGGCGGCCGAGGTGGCGGCCGCAAAGGGTCCGGACGCGCGATGGCGCGACGCAACTAGCACCGTTCAGGCAGCGCAAGCATGAGGTTGCTGCTTCTCCTAGCCCCCGGCGGTGTTCTGATCGCGCTGGCACTCGGCGCAGAAGCGCTCGGGCTCCGAGCGCGAGGCGCAGCACCGGGAATGGGTGCGAAGCAAGTCCTGGTGCTGGCACTTGGCTGGCTCCTGCTCGCCTATGGATTCTTGGTCCATCGCAAGGCGGTCCGAGATGAACAGGCGGAGAAGCGCGCCTATCTGCGCACCGTCTTGTTCCTAACGGTGCCCTGCGTGTTCACCACTCTGCTGATCGCGTTTGTTGCGAACGCGGTCTTGGGTTCCTGGCCGTCGCCGCTGAATTGGGGACTCGTGTTCCCACCGGAATCGCGCATCGAACTCGAGACGGTGGAGTTTCGATCCACGGCCACAATCAACGCCGCGGGATTCCGAGGACGCGAACCAACCGTGCCGCGCGGCGAGCACCCACGCATCGTCGCGTTGGGCGATTCGTTCTGCTACGGCTGGGGCGTTGCAGACGATGAGCCGTGGGCGCACGTCGCGGGCCGTGCACTGAGCACTTCGGAGCCGGCCGTCGAGGTGTGCAACCTCGGGATGCCGGGAACCACCGTCGACTCGTATGCCCGCTTCGCAGTGCGAGCGGCCCCCGCGCTTCGACCCGATCTCATCATCGTCGGGGTGTTGCAGGCCGACGACCTGCAGCAGCTCGCGCTCGACGGCGGGAAATCATCCATTGTGGATCGCACCGTCGGCTGGATCTGGCCGAACCTGGCCCGGGTCTGGTCCGAAGGGGTTCCGCCCGCCCAAAACCAGACCGCTGAATCCATGCGGAACGCCTGGATCGAACAAGCGGCCAAGCTGCAACGAGAGTTCGACCCAAAACGGCGCGCACGCTTCGAAACCCTCGACCCAATGGTGCGCAAGATGTTCGCAGAAGGCGACATCAACCCCGGTCTCGTGAGCCAGGCACTGCGCCATCCCGACTACATGACGGGAGTGCTGCAACGGGAAGACCCGTCGATTCAACGGGGGGAAGCACGACTGCGTGAGTCGCTCCGCTCGATTCAGCGCGCTGCGGAGCGAGTCGATGCCCGCGTCTTGGTCGTATCGATTCCGTCTGCGCTCTTCGTGAGTGAGCGCTCGCTGGGAAGTGCGGCGCGCGTTGGGTTCGACACGGCGCCGGAATTCCTCACCACGCAGGTTGTGGACGATGGCCTTCGCGAAGCCTGCGAAGCTCTCGATCTCCCCTGCCTGATCGTCACTGCAGAGTTTCGTGCAGCATGCCGCGAGCAGGAGCTCTTCTTCGAGTTCGACGGCCATCTCAACCGCGATGGGCACGTCTTGCTCGGTGAGCTCGTCGCGAAGGCCGTTCGCGAACAGAACCTGCTGCAGTAGCCGAGCGGGCTCAGCGCAACCGCAAGCTGGTCTCGCGCCAATCCCGATCCAACATGCCGTAGAGCAATTCGTCGTACCACTCTCCGCCGAGTTGTGAGTACTCACGAAGCTCGCCCTCACGACGCATCCCGAGCTTCTCCATCATTCGCCAGGAAGGCTCGTTGTCCGCAACGCACAGCGCCGAGAACTTGTGCACGCGCCCTTCGTCCACGAGCACGTCCAAGACCGCGGCCATCGCTTCGGTGGTGTAGCCCTTGCGATGGTGGTCGGGGTGCAATCGGTAGCCAATCTCCACGGTTTGCCGATCGGCGGACTCCACTTTGATCGCCACGATGCCAAGCATCTCGGAGTCATCGTGAAGCTGCATGGGCAAGCACAGCCACTGACCGTCCGGGGCGCTCCATTCGCCGCACTGCTCGGCAAACTTCACCTCCAACTCTTCAACAGCTAGAGGATCGCAGATGTAGCGCATGATCTCACGGTTCGATTCGTGAGCGATGGCGGTCGACCGGTCGGACTCGCGAAAGCGACGAACTCGCAGGCGGCTCGTTTTCAGGTCCACGCGTCGAAACAGATTC
>CBESZZ010000309.1:0-5412 GCA_965534055.1 uncultured bacterium
ACCAGAGCATCGTGGTGCCCAACGGCAAGATCTGGGGTGACGTGATCACCAACGTCAACGGACGCCCAACCCGACGCGTCGACTTGAAGTTTGGCATCGCCTACGACGACGACTTCGGCCAAGCCGAGTCGATCATCCGCGAGGTGATCGCCCGCCACCCGATGATCCTCGACGACCCGGCACCCAACATCAGGGTCCACGAACTCGCGGACTCCTCATGCAATCTCGTCGTGCGGCCTTGGACTAAAACTGAAAACTACTGGGACGTTTACTGGGATCTCACGCGCCAGATCAAGGAAGCGTTCGACACCGCAGGCATCAGCATTCCCTATCCTCAACGCGACCTTCACGTCTACCGCCACGACGTGGAGGACTCCCCATCTGCGTCGCCAGCGACAACAGGCGATTGATCGAGCAAACTCAAGAGGATCACCGCATCCGAGGTCTTTGGTGCAAATGACGAAGACGATTGGTGCGGGTCACGCGACACCCCTCCCACAACCCACACGCGCAGCAAACCAAGCAGCCGACACCGTGGAAGCAAGTTCCCAAACACAAAGCACCGGCCGGCGCTCCATGCCGGTCTCAAACGACGAGAAGGCCAGGGCCGAGCGTCGTCGTATCCGCCGCGCTGCGCGGAAAGAGGTGTGGGACAATCCGCCCTGGACGCATCGGCTGGCCGGCTTCGGCCTGCGGATGACAATGGGTGCCTTCCGCTATATGCCCGGCTTCTTGGCCTACGCAATCGGTGACCTCATCGCGATTCCCTACGCGGCGTACCACGGGATGCGGGACCGCAAAGGACTGCGTTCAAGCGGCTACCATCGCAACATCCGCATTGTCAGTCGATCGCCAGATATCGACCTGAACACCCGCGGACTGCTGTGGCGCTATTCACGGCACATGATGTGGATGGGCGTTGAGTTCGCGCGCATGACGAAGATCACGCGGGAGAACTTTGAGACCTACTTCGAGTCAGGAGAACTGTGGGAAGCGAACGCGATATGCCAGAAGTACAACGGCGTGATCTGCGCGTCGGGTCACATGGGCATGAGCGAACTGATCGCCTACGCCGCGGCGCTGAGCGGCCTTGGCACCGACCTGGTCGTGCGGCCTAGCCCACTCTCGCCCGTGGACAAGCTGTTGGTCAAGGTTCGCAAGACCTGTGGGATGAACGTCCACGGGACGGATGGAGCCCTAAGAACGCTGAAGCGCGGACTCGACGCCGGCAATGTCGTGGGAATGGCTGCGGACGTGAGTTCGCGCAGAAGCCGCGTGTTCGCGCCGTTCTTGGGCACGACATCCGCATCGAGCCCGGGCGCCGCAATCCTCCACGTCATGACCGGCAAGCCCATTGTCGTGGCAACGATGAACCGAGTCGGCAGGGAGCGCTTTCGGTTTCACACGTGGGACGTGATCTACGACATGCGCACCGGTGACCGCCCCGCGGATCTAGAGGCAATCACCACACGCATCAACAATGCGCTATCGCGTGCGGTGCTCGCTTACCCCGAGCAGTGGTTCTGGCACGGTCGCCGCTACCGCTGGCGACCAAGGAACGAAGTTGCTGAGTCGGACGGGTTGCCACCACTCGCTCCCGCGTCGCCTCTTGGCTCGCCGAGCAATCCGCAACGCGCTTCGGCAAACCCTTCGTAGAGGCGCGCTTCAAGCCCGGTCAACCCGCCCTTCGACTGAATTTGCGCGGGAAGCCAACCTTGCTGTAGGCCGACTCGCAGGGAAAGCGCACGCAGGTCTGCAACGACGCCCCCGCCAAGCCAGCCGATGGCGAAGCATCTGAGGTTTTCCTCAAAGCCCGGATCACCCTCGATGCTCGGCATCCCACACAGCCGACGAAGCTGCGGATCGTTCCAAACGAGGTATGCGCTCATGGCGTCGAGGCGAGCCGCGATCCGGCTGGCATCCGCTCGCAAGCCCGGTTCGTTGAGCGCGCCGATCATGCCTCCCGCGCGCACAGCAGCAAGCAGCGCTTCGCCGACCATGGCCAAGGCCTGGTGCCTGCGATCGCCAGTCATCCCTGCGAGCAGAAACAGGTGGTGCGCCACGGAAACGGGGAAAGTCTCTGCGTTGGCGCCTTCTCTGTAGAACGAGACCAAGCTCTCCGCTCGCTCCTGCCACCCGCCGCGCAACCCGTCGTCATCGGCTGCGCGCGAAACGTGCAAGAGAGCTTCACTGACCAGTTCGAGCGACTCTTCGCGATCCGCCGCAACCATGTCAATCATGACAGAGTCGCGCTGGAGCTTGCGCACCGGATGGTCTGCAAGCACGCGTTCCTGCTTGCCCTTTTGCGGTTTGCGGGCACCAAGCATTTCCGCACCAACAATGCGGCTCGTGCGCTCGACCAACTCTTCGAGAACTTCGCGCGCGATGATCTGACTGCTCGCGTCGCACACGTCGAACGTCAAGTTGTCGTCGGTCGCGTGCTCGGCGAACGTCAGGCTTCGCAGCGTCAACGCCGACATCATGCGATCCAAAACCTGCAGTCGAACGACGTTCTCAGCTACCCGGCCAAAGAGCGGCGCGTCGCGACCAACCAGATCGCGCGCGTTCACGTCCAGACCAACGGCGCGTAGGCCGTGACTCACCAGGCCGGATGCCCATGCCATCGTTGCTGGTGTTCCCGCCCACACGCTCCGATGCCCTGCACGTTGCGGCAGGACGGTTTCTTTGCTGGCGCCAACCGGCATCGGGAGCCGCGAGAGAATCCGCTCTGCACCGAACCGAGCTCCCTTGGCTGTCGCACTCGGGGCCCCGGAAGCTGGGGTCTCGTGATGGGGAGTCCGTGGCTGCCACGCGTGAAACGACGTGCGGCGCTGTGGTCCACTCAGAACCGGTTGACGTTGCCACCCGTGCTCAGGGCACGCCGCCATCAACCATCGAGAGACTGCGCCGTCACATCGCTCTTCGCCCACCACTTCCACCACAAGCAGCGGCTTGTCATCGTCCCAGCACGCGAATCCTTGCACGCTCGCCAATCCACCTTGGGACGCATCGCGCATGACAAGGAACGAACCATCCTGATCGTGGTCGATGTCCGCCCTGAAGACTCCGGGCAGGTGCAACGGCATCGATCCAGCCACCACCGCAGCAACCGCAGCATTCCGCGCCTGGCCCGCGGGCGCCGTGCACACCCGCAATGCACCGACCATGGCGGCTGCACGAGCCAGCCCCTGTTTCGGTCGGATTCGGGTGCCCTCGTGGACCGCAACAAGCGTGATCGCTAGCCGGTCTCCGACCTCGGACGAACTCCACTCACCGGTTGTGAGTGCCGCAAGTTCTTGACGAAACACAGCGTTGCCCGCTTCAGTCGTTTCGCGCTCGCTCCAATCCACGGAGTCCTCGGCGGAGTCCTTGGGCACTCGAGACCAAAGCATCTGCAGGCTGGTCTCAGAGCTGGTGACACGCATGCGGAAGCGTGGAACTTCGGTGGGCTGTGGCATGGGTCACCAATCGCAATCTGCAACCACCGGAGCCCCGTCGCCCCGATGCGGCCGCGGTCCCGGCCTCCTCTTTCATCGTCCAGGGATTGGGACAGGCGCGACCGTGAGCACAACGCCCCCATGCGAAGGCTGCCTGAGGCAACACGAGATGTGCCTGCGGAGTCAAGAAACCGGACTGGTCCCGGGCCCCCTCCAACGGGCAAGCTTGCACCTCCCATGATCACCACCCTGCGTTTCTCCTTGGCGGCTCGAAGCAACACGCAAACACGCGCGATTCACGGAGCAATCGATTGGCCAGAAGCGGCAAGTAACCGAGGGAAATTCACGCATCAGTCCGTGCCCTGGGTGGTCATGGTGCCGGGCTATGGAGCGTCCGTGGGGCGCGGCTTCTTCCCAACCGCCGGCCGCACGCTGGCGGCCGCGGGAATCGCCTGCGTGCGCATGAACTATGCAGGCTCCGGCATCGGCTCCGACCTGACGACGTTCAACGACGAGGTAGCCGCTTGCAGCCACACCTACCTCGACGAACTTGCAGACTTGGATGCTCTCATCACTCAAGCAGACACCTTGCCGACCCCTGCCGGACTCCGCCTGGATCCCGCGCGCCGCGGCGCATTCGGCCACAGCCGTGGCGGCGCGATGACGCTGGTTCACGCCGCCGAGTCCACGACCCATCCAGACATCCCGGCATGCCGAGGAGTCGCCGCGTGGGCCTCGATGAGTTCAATCCTGAGGTTCTCTCCAGAGCGTGTGCAGCTTTGGCGTGAAGCCGGTCATCTCGACGTGCGGCACCAATCCGCAGGGCGCAAGATCCCGCTCGATGTCAGTATCTTGAATGTTGCTGAGAACGCCCGAGAGCGACTAGATCTTCTCCGCGCAGCGTCAAACTTGCCGTGCCCACTGCTCGTCGCCCAAGGGCGTGAGGATACGTCGACGACTGTGGATGACGCGACCGCCATCGCTCACGCAGCAGGGCCATCGACGGTTCTCGCCATCGTCGACGGCGACCATGTCTTCGACGCGCGAGAACAAAAGCCAGCGCAGATAGGCGCACTCGAACCCACGATGCGCGAGCCGTGGCCGTCCGGCTTCGCCCAAGCAATGGAGCGAACGTGCAAGCTCTTCGCAGAGCAACTCTAGCCGGTGGCTGCGCGCTGGCTATCGAACCACGCGCACCAGAACGCTCGTTTCGCCCAGGTTCCCGGTCGACGTTTCCCACCGCAGACAAGGAGGCGTCCATGGCTCAATCTGCAGCGATTCACCATGCACGATTCCGTCGCGCATCGCGTCGCGGAACCACCCGTGGCTCGTACCAAACGCGTTGGAACGAACACCAGCACCGACCACAAGTTCGAGCACCCGTGGATCGGCAACCCAATCGTCGAACACCGCGCGCAGCATTCGAATGGTCTCAATTCGCTCCGCCGCCGGAAGCCTGGGTGAGGTGTATGAGCCAACCACGCGTTCGCGCAGTTCCATCGTGTGCGCAGCAAGAGCCAAGTCCTGACCGTTGGGAGCCATCGCGCGGAGCACCACACGCACTTCGTCGATCGGACCACGATCCGGCGGCGCGAGTCCGCTCACGGCGCGAAGCTCGGCCGCGCGCGAACGAATCAACGCCTCCATTTGAGGACTAACCCAAGCTTCGTCCGCAGCGTCTTTCCGCACCGAAATCGAGAGTGGAGGCGTCACCGAGGTGCGCATTCTCGGTCCATGGGACCTCGCTCCGGCAACACCAATCGAAGTCACTTCCTCCACCGCCCAACGCACCGCGGAGGTCCCGGGGAGCGATCCTGGAGACGTGCCCGTCACCGGTCGGTCGGGAACGTAGAAGGCCCCATCGTCACCAAGCACGGCCAGGGTTTGGAACGAAAGCAACGCCGCTCCTTGGACTCCCTGTTCCGCGTCGTAGAGCGTGAGGTTGACCAACGGCGGCGCTCCCGTGCGATCCGGC
>CBESZZ010000310.1:0-5393 GCA_965534055.1 uncultured bacterium
CTGCGCGAAGGCACTTGTCTCGGTCCTCGGCCATGGCGTACGCGGTGATTGCGATGATCGAACATGGGAGATTGTCACGGCGAATTTGTTTTGTCGCTTCGTAACCGTCGATCAACGGCATTTGCATATCCATCAAGACGAGGTCAAACGGGTTACCGTCTGCATATGCGAATTGGATCTGTTCGAGAGCATCCGCACCGTTCTCCGCAGTCGCTAGTTCCGCTCCACTGGGTTCGAGTAGGTAGCCCAGGATTCTCTGATTGTCTACGTTGTCGTCTGCCACCAGGATCCGGAGCGAGTCGAGTCGAGGTGCAGTTTGCTCGGGCGTGGCCAAAGCTGGTGCAGTGCATTCTACGATTGGCGTGTGAAACTCGCCTGAGTGGTCAATAGGGAGGGTCAGTTGGAAAGTGGAGCCTTGATCAGGTATTGAGTGGACCGTGATGTCTCCAGACATGAGCCGCGCGAACATCCTTGAGATGGTCAAACCCAGGCCGGTGCCTTTGGTCCACTCGAGTGACTGCTCGTGCAATTGTGCGAACGGGGTGAATAGTCTCTCTGCGTGCTCTGGTGCGATGCCGATGCCTGAATCTACGCACTCAATGACTAAACTTGCTTGGGTGGGAAGGCTAGGGTTTGGAATTGCGCTAACCCGAAGTTCGATTCGACCTGTGTGAGTGAACTTCACTGCGTTGGTCAGCAGATTGACGATGATCTGCTTGAGCAGCGTTCCGTCTGAAGAGATCAGGCGAGGAATTGGCGACGCAAATTGAATGTCAAATTCGAGGAGCCGTTCTTCGGCGCTCGGCCGAATCATCAAGTCTAACGCCCTGAGCATCGCGGCAAGATCCACATCTTGCATCCGCACTTCGACTTCGCCAGCCTCAATTTTGGAGAGATCCAAGACGTCATTGACGAGCGAGAGGAGATAGTGCGCGTTGTGACGGACGCGCCCACACCATTCGGAATGTTGTTCGCTTGTGGCGGTTGGATTGTTCAGCATGTCGGCGTATCCGACAATTGCTGTCATTGGAGTCCGGATCTCGTGACTCATGCTCGCCAGGAATCGGGATTTGAATTGACTGGCTCGAGCGGCTTCATCGCGGGCAGTTTGGAGTGCCTCTTCGTGGATGCGGCGCGTGGTGATATCGCGAATGTAGACGATAAAGATCGCGTCTTCCTTGCTGGTGACCGCTGCGACGGCTAGCTCAATAGGGAAGATTTCGCCGTTCTGGCGAGTCGCAAAAACTTCATGACGCTCGCTGAACTCAGAGCACTCACCGGTGCGCAAGTACCGTTCCAGCCCCTCCTCAATAGGGGCATGCAGATTCATTGACGGCAACAGATCAGTGATCTTCTCTCCCAAGATGTCTTCGCGGCAGGTTCCAAACACGAGTTCTGCGGCAGGGTTTAGATCGACGATTCTGAAGGTGTCATCGGCCGTGATGATGCAGTCGGGCGCGACGTGAATGACCGAGGCCTTGAGTGACTCGCTGACACGTAGGTCTTGCAGGACGTCTCGACGGTTCGTGATGTCGTGCACCAAGACACAGGCAAGTTCTTGAGCGACGGTTTTGGTTCGCTTCAGAACGACTTCTGCCGGGAACGTCGTGCCGTCGGTTCGGCTGATGTCCGTGACGTGTATTTCGGGACTCTTAAAACTCAGAACTCGCCAAGCCTCACCCCAGGAACTGCTGGTGAGCTGAGCCACCATTGAGAACAGTGACGTGTCCAGAAGTTGCTCTTCATCGCAGCGCTGCTGGTCACAGGCTGCTTGGTTGACGTGGACAATCGTTCCCTGCGCATTGATCCAATACAGGGCGTCGGTGACGACCTCCATTGCCAATTGAGCGAGCGCGTGGGGATCCACTGGGCAAGCCTTTGGGCTCATGTTGTCCTCTTCTGATTGATTGCTCGACCCGGCACCCGAACTCTGGGCGCCGGAGTGAATGTATGACGAGCTCATATCATCCAAGAGCTCACAAAGGGCTCCTTCAAACAGCCCGCTACTCAATGAACATCGACAGGCCTAGCTTCCGGCTGTAGTCGAAACCCCGGTGGCGCCGAACCTTGGCACCGTGCAAGAGTTCCTGGGAGCGTATGACCGGGCAATCGCGGTCATTGGATGCTGCAATGATCGGGCATATGAGCGCCGGCGGGCCGATTCAGTCCAGGTAGCCCCGTTTGCGCAGCACGACAGCTTGCCAGAAGAAGCGGAAGTACACCGGCAGGAAGCTGCGTTGCGTGCGCCACCAGAGCAGCCAGGGGCCGCGGCGCTCATCTTTGAGGCGGCGACGCTCAGCGAAAATGCGTTGGCGTTCGCGGAACGCGGCGAGGCGGCCTCGGCAAAGGACCCGGGTCACTCGGGATTGCCCGACCAAAGGAGCGAAGAGCGGCACGGCTACCCACGAAAACAACAGGCCCGGCAAGTTCAAGACGACAACCTGCCAGGGCACGTTGATGGCGTACGCCAGGGTCATGTTGCGCACGGAGCGAATGCGGAAGTCGTCGGTGAGAACCTTGGCGATGCTGCGATTGAGGCGATGGCGCACCACCGCGCCGGCAACCAAGCGGCATGGATAGCCGCGGGCCAGTGCGCGCAGTGACAGATCGACGTCTTCGAAGTTGGCGAAGAAGTCGCGCCGGAACACCCCAATGGCCCGTAGCACGTCACTGCGCACCAGCATGGCTCCTCCGCAAGCGCCAAGCACGAACGTGTCCTCCTCGCATCTCGCTGCGTGCCGTCCGCGGTCGCGAGGCACTGCTTCGCCCGAGGTCAACAGATCCACGCCCGCGTTCTCCGTGAGCGCGGGGTTGTTGTGAAACACCATATGGCTTGCGAACAGGCCGGTCTCAGGATTGGTCTCTGCAGCGTGCAGAAGCGCTGTCAGCCATCCTGGCTCGGCTTCCGCGTCGTTGTTGAGTAGCGCGACGAATTCCAAAGACTCATCTTCAACCGTGGCGCGGAGCGCGGGGTTGTGCCCCCCGGTGAAGCCCTCGTTGGCTGAATGACGCACGACGCGGATCGCGGCGCCAAATTCGGCTTCCAGAGCTTGAGCTTCGTCCGCTACCGATGCGTTGTCGACGACCGTGATCTCGGCGGGACGTAGCGGGCGCTGAGCCAGCAACGAGCGTACGCATTCGCGGGTGTCCTCGAGCCCATTCCAGTTCAGCACGATCACTCGAACCGGGGCGACTGCGGCTGTGCCATCTGGAGTGACCAAGAGTTCGGGCACCGCACGGGACCCCCGCTGAGTCGGTCCATGGGACGGTTCTGAGCCGAGCTGTGGGCGGGTGGTCTCGGGCGGGGGGACGAAGGCTTTCACAGCGACCGCATCATTCCTCAGTGAGGCAGGGAAGGCCAGGAGCAGGCTCGGGTATCGTCGCCGACCCAACGATGACTTCGACTCCGCTCAGCTCAGCCCCAACCCGCTCCGGTGGGTTCCCAGGACCCAGCGCGGTGCTCCGTGGTCTGCGACCCGGCATTTGGCAGCCGTTGAGCTGGGTTCGGCACCTGTTCGAACACGCCCATCTGGTGCGGCTGTTCACGGTCCGGGATGCGGTGGGGCGATATCGAGGGTCCGTGCTGGGCTTGTTGTGGTCGTTCTTCAACCCGCTGCTGATGTTGGCCGTCTACTCGATCTTCTTTGGCGAGCTGATGGGGGCCGACGCGGATGCGATGTTTGGCGCCCCATTCGCGTTGGGGATCTTCTGTGGGATGACGGTCTACGGCGTGTTTCAAGAGGTTCTCACCCGCACCCCCGATCTGATTGCGCATCACGGCAACTACGTGAAGCGGGTGGTGTTTCCCCTAGAGATCCTACCGGGAGTGGTGCTCGGCTCTGCGTTCATTCATGGGTTGATTAGCTTGGGAATCCTGCTACTCGGGCAGGTCTTGTTCGGGTCCGGGTTGCACGCCACCGTCCTGTTGCTGCCGTTGGTGTTGGTTCCGCTGGGGCTGATCAGCCTTGGCTTGGGTTTCTTCTTGGCCGGACTAGGCGCCTACGTTCGCGACGTCGGGATGTCGATCGCGGTCGTCAGTCAAGTGCTGTTCTTCCTGTCGCCGGTCATCTACTCGCCGCACGGCATCAATCAGGATGGACTGATGTTTCGAGTGCTGCAGTGGAACCCGTTGACCTTCGCAATCGAATCCGCGCGGAACGTGATCCTGCGCGGTGTCGTTCCCGATCTTTGGATTCTCGCCCTTTGGACCATTCTTGGACTGGTGGTGTCGCATCTTGGGTTCCTTTGGTTCCAGAAGGTGCGGGGGGGCTTTGCAGATGTCCTCTGAGTCCGTTCCAGCCGCAACGAAGTCCAATGCTTCCGAACCCACGGTCGTCGTTGAATCCACCCCCGAGACCGTCGGCGTGACGGTTCCCACCACCTCTGCGGTTCGCACCAACGGCGAAGACGTGACGGGCGACGCGCTTCGAGTTGTTGGGCTGAACAAGATCTATCGACGCTGGACCAAACCGCTTGACCGCTTGTTCGCGATGTTCGGTCGAGGGCCGGGTGCGGAAGACTTCACCGCGTTGCAGGACATCGATTTGGCGGTTCCGCGGGGAGAAGCGCTAGGTGTGCTTGGTCCCAACGGGGCCGGCAAGAGCACGCTGCTGCAAATCGTTGCGGGAACGCTGCAGCCAACCACCGGGTCGGTCGATGTTCGAGGCCGAGTGTCGGCGCTGTTGGAGCTCGGGAGTGGATTCAACCCCGAGTACACCGGCCGTGAGAATGTCTACCTGAACGGTGCAATCCTTGGCATACCCAGAGAGGAGATGGAGCGACGGTTCGACGAGATTGTCGCGTTCTCAGGGATCGAGCCGTTCATCGATCAGCCGGTGAAGAGTTATTCGTCGGGCATGTATGTGCGCCTGGCATTCTCGGTCGCGATCAGCGTCTCACCGGACATCTTGATCGTGGATGAAGCGCTGTCGGTGGGTGACATTCGGTTCCAGCAGCGCTGTGCATCCCGCATCAAGCAGATGCGCGAAGAAGGCGTCACGATCCTATTCGTGTCCCATGACACCGAAGCCGTCAAACGCATCTGCGAGAAGGCTGTCGTGCTCGAGAACGGCCGTATTGTCAAAGCGGGCGATGCTGCACACGTGGCCAACTGGTATCTCGCGCACATGACCGGTGGCGCCGTGGACGAACAAAGCGACTTGCCGAGTGGTCCCGACGGTGAACCCGCCGCGGTGCTGCCGAGTCGCGTCGGCAAAGACGGAGACCCCGCGTTTCGTTGGCTTCGTCATGGTGACGGCAAAGCCGAGATCGTGAAGACATGGATCGAACGGCACGGCGACCGTGGCTTGTTCGAGTCGTCCAAGGACACCGATTGGGTGGAACTAGATGGTCCGGCGAGCTTGCACTTCGAAGTGCGCTTTGACGTCGCGCTC
>CBESZZ010000311.1:0-5344 GCA_965534055.1 uncultured bacterium
CTCCTGGCACATCGCGTGCATGGACTGGAGAAACTCCGCGGGGACCAAACGCATTCCAGCCGCGCCTTGAAGTAGCGGTTCAACGATCACCGCAGCCACTCGATCACCGAGTTCTTGAAGCGTCTGTTCCAATGCCTCCGCCGTGTGTGGGATGTGACGCACTTCGAGTCCAAACGGTGCGAACGGTCGGAAGAAAGGGTCGGGATCGCTCGCGGCCATCGCTCCGAACGTGTCGCCGTGGTACGCGCCTTCAAGGGCGACGAAAACGCGGCGCTGGCTTTCGCCTCGCTGAACCCACCACTGCATGACCATCTTCAGCGCGACTTCAACGGCGGTTGAACCGTCGTCCGAGTAGAAGACGCGTGACAGCCCGTGCGGAGCGATGGCAACCAACTCTTCCGCCAAGCGCACCGCGGGTTCGTGGGTCGCGCCGGCGAACAACACGTGATCAAGCGTCGCCGCCTGTGTCGCAAGTGCCGCAATGAGGTCTGGATGAGAGTGGCCATGCAAGATGGCCCACCACGACGAAATGCCGTCTAATAGGCGTCGGCCATCGGCGAGTTCAAGCCAGGCGTCTTGGGCACGCACGACCGGCAAGGGCGCGACTTCGCAGCCGTGTTGGGTGTATGGGTGCCAAACCACGCGAGCGTCGCGAGCCACCAAGTTGTCATTCATCCGATCAATTCCTCAAGAGGATGCGCTGACAGCCATCGATCCAATTCTGTTGTCGTCAACGAATTGAACTGTGGTAATTCCACGATGTATGGAACGTCCAGAACTTCCGACAAAGTGCGGTGATTGCTTGGGTGAGGTTCCCCCACCAAGAACAACGCCCGCACCTTGATGCGGCGCGAGCGCATCGACTCCAGTGTGAGCATCGTGTGGTTGAGTGTGCCGACTCCCGATCGAGCGACGAGGATGACCTCAGCGTGAGTAGCCGAAAGCCAATCTGCCTGCGTCCGCAACGGATCCAATGCGTAGGGCACCAAGAGTCCGCCTGCGAGCTCAATGACGAGGCGTCGCGTGGGCGATGCGTTGCAGTGCGCGAGGAATGCTTCGTCCAGTTCGTCCGGATCGAGGTGCGTGCCGCTCGCTGCGGCGGCTTCGTGGGGAGACGCGGGCAACGGGTAGTTGGCGAAGTTGGGAAGGCATAACTCCGGCTTCAGCTCTGCAAGGTCACTCACGGTTTGCGTGTCGTCATCGCTGCCGGTTTGCACGGGTTTCCAGTAAGCAAACTCAGCACCTTGGGCATTCAGCGCCCGGGAGATCAGAGCGGAGACGATTGTCTTGCCCACACCGGTGTCTGTTCCGACGACGACGAAAGGTCGACGTCTCGCCGTGTGCATTGTCGCTGCCGGTGCATGCCACGCGTCCTGGATAATGGATACCAAGCGTTGCCGGTCGCCTTGGCCAAAATCGGCATGGCAGACGGCGCGCAGCAAAGACTCACCGGGTGCTACCGTCGGCGGCCGCACAGCGGGCACGCCGAACCCATGTTCTCGCAGGTGCTGTGACAGCGAAAGCGCACGCGCGGCGTCACCGACGGGGATCGGCACGATCGCGGCAGCAGGTTCCGGAAGTGCAAGCTGGGATGCCAATGCCTTGGCGGAACCCAAGACCCTTGCCCGCTCCGCGTGCGCCTGCCGGCAACATGCGATCGCAGCCTTGAGTCCCGCGGCGAGCGCCGGTGGTGGTGCCGTCGTGAACATGAACGAACGCGCATGGTTGACGAGATGCGCGCGCATTGCGTGGCTGCCAAGAACCAAAGCGCCGCCAACACCCATCGCCTTGCCACCGGTGATCACCCGCGCGGCGAGATGCGAGGGTTCTTGCTCGTCGAGCGCTGAGCACGCTCCAGCACCTTCAGGGCCAAGCAGCCCGATCGCGTGTGCTTCGTCGACAATGAGCCACGCGTCGTAGCGTGCGCAGAGCTCGTGGATTGCTTCGAGCGGCGCGAGGTCGCCACGCATGCTGAAGACACTCTCCGTCACGACAAGGCGTCGCTTCGCTCCGCAAGCACGCCGCAACTGGCGTTCGAGACTGGTGATGTCGAAGTGTTCGTAGACGAGCACTTGCGCACCGGAAAGTCGCGCGCCATCAATGATCGATGCGTGGTTGTCGCGATCGGAGATCACAGCGTCCCCCCTGGCGGCTAGAGCACCGATCAGCCCGAGGTTTGCTTGGTAACCCGAAGGAAAGAGAAGGCCCGCGTCTGCGCCCAACCACTCCGCCGCGGCTTGCTCGCACGCTTCGTGCATCGGTGAGCCTCCGGACAACAATCGGGCGGCGCGGCCGCCAGCACCAAATTGGCGGGCCGCGTCGGCGATGGCCTCGACGATCCTGGGGTCTCGCGCAAGGCCGAGGTAGTCGTTCGAGGATAAATCGACTGCTAGTTCGACGCGCGGCATCGCATCGTTGCGCCAGAGACCAGCCTCTTGGCGGCGCGTTCGGATTGCAGCGAGCTGATCGTCAAGAACGGTCTCGCCCGGGCGCTTCACTACGTCGCCTCAGTGGCCAGACCAAGTTTTTGAAGAAGTGCCGCGTCCCCCGCCGGGGCTGGGTTGGGCGTCGTCAGCAACTCTTCGCCGACGAAGATCGAGTTCGCACCCGCTAGGAAGCACAAAGCCTGCGTCGCCTCATCGAGTTCCGTCCGACCTGCAGACAGCCGGACCACGCTGGTTGGCATCAGGATCCGTGCTGCTGCAACAGCGCGCACGAGTTCCGTCCAATCGATCGGTTGAGTGCCAGCGAGTGGGGTGCCCGAGACCGGGACCAGCGTGTTGATTGGCACAGACTCAGGTGCTGGATCGAGGTTCGCCAATTCGCACAGCAGCTCAGCTCGCGCGTGGAGGTCTTCACCAAGACCCAAGATTCCGCCACAGCACACGTTCATTCCGGATTCGCGCACGTGAGCGAGCGTCTCCAATCGGTCCTCGTAGGTCCGTGTGCCAATCACCTTGTCGTAGTGGCTTCGGCCTGTATCCAGGTTGTGGTTGTAGTAGTCGAGACCCGCATCCTTGAGGGATCGAGCCTGATCGGCGTCGAGCATCCCGAGCGTCGCGCACGTTTCGAGGCCGAGCTCCTTGACCCCTTGGACCATCTCCAGGACGCGGTCGAACTCAGGGCCATCCTTCACGTCCCGCCACGCCGCGCCCATGCAGAAGCGATCCGCTCCATTGGCTTTCGCGCTGCGTGCGCTAGCCAACACGTCGTCCACGGCCATGAGCGGCTCTCTGGGCACAGCGGCCTGGTGGCGCGCACTCTGGGAGCAGTAGCCGCAGTCTTCTGGGCACCCTCCCGTCTTGATCGACAGGAGTTGCGAGCACTGCATCTTCCCGGGATTGTGATGCTTCCGATGGACGCCGGCCGCGGAGAAGACGAGCTCAAGGAACGGGCGTTGAAGCAGCGCTTCGACTTCTGAAGTTGTGTGCAATGGATTTCGCGCGGTGGAACAGGAGCAGGATCGGAACTCGAAGCTGTTTTTTGAAGACCTGCGAGCACGCAGAATGTAGCGATGTCGACACTGCCTTGGAACGTACCCCGGCGTGCATTCGGATCAGTGCTGCAGCGAGCGCTGCAGCCTGGGGGCTGGCGACAAGCCAGACTCTGCGACCTACCAGATGCGAGATCCGCCATGGCTGTGGAGAGCCACCTCATGAATCCCGAACTCGACTTCGCAGCGGTAGCCGCCCTTCGCTACATCGAGACGCTCGATCAGAAGAAGCGTGATCGCAGAACCCGATCCGGAAGTGTTGCGCGCGAAACTCAGCAAGGACTTCTGCTCGGCCGGGACACCGTCGTTGGCATACGTCACTTGCTTGGCAGCGGCGCGCCACAAGATTCTCGCGGCTCGGGTCTGCACCTGTAGAAGCAACCAAAATCCACGGTGACCCCCCATCCGAACTTCGCGGTGGTGTGTCGCCGCCGCGGACTTGGATTCAAAGAACGCCCGTGGCTTCGCGGTGTTTGCCGCGAAGGCGCGAAGGGTGGATCAGCACGAACGCATGCCTCTGGCGGATACAGCTTGGTGCTTGCTCGGCGAAGACGGCGCGTGCATGGCCGTGGACTGGTTCTTCACGGACGCCCCGCTCGTTGCACCGTTCATGATCGGAGGGACCGAGGACGCATCAATGATCGGAACACTTCCAACTCGAGGCCGAGATGATGGCGGCCGACGCTCTGGGACAAGAGGCTTTGGCGGACTCGCTACGCGACCAGTTCGATGCGCTGTGAGCGAAGCTGTCCAAGGACTCGACTACCTAACGGCCATTTCCGAATCACACCATTAGTCAACAGGTCGAACGCGGATGCGGTGTACCGCGTGGCCTGCATCGCCTTGGTCATCCCAAACCACCAAGTGAATCTTGTACCGGCCCGGCTCACTGTAGACCTTCGTGGGGGCAATGGTTGTTGCGGGGATTCCCGCTCCGAGATCCCAAAGAACCTGTGCCACCACTCCATTGTCGTCGAACTCAAAGCCAAAGGAAACTGTATCGCCGACACAAACTACGCGTGGGGCCGTGATATCCACATCGGGTTCGCTGTTGACCGCGAACCCTACGGATGTGGGGATGTAGTTCCCGATCGTGCCACCATTGCGACGTGCCTTGTTGCGCACTGCTAGTAGGTCAGCACCTTGGAAGGGTCCGGCGCTTGCAAAGTCTGTGGAGACTGCGCCACTGTCGTTTCTAATGATTCGATTTTTGAACAGGACCACTTGGTCCAGCAGGCTACCTCCGAACTGAATGCCGAAACCGTCGTTACCCACGAAGCGGTTATCCTTGAGGACGAGGTGATTCACGAACCCGGTATCGGCCTTGACCCGGAATCCATGACCATGGTCCGCAGTAGGCTGGTCGGGGTGCGTCCTGTTGAAGCTGTTGTCGTAGAAGAACAATTGGCGAGTGATGCTTCCCGGCTCCCCGCTGATTTGAGCTCCCCAAGCGCTAGCCCCACGTATTAGGTTGCCAGCAAAGTAGATACGCTCCTTCGTCGTTGTATTCGATACGGAGATGCCACGCTCCGCCCCGCCATCAACAATGTTGTCCACGAACAGAACGTCCGAGGAGCCAACGAGCTCGAGCCCGACAAATTTGACAGCGCCTGAATCATCGCTAACCACATTGCGACGGATCGCGGAACGGCTGGAGCGGTTCACGCTGATCCAATGATCGACGGTGTTGTCCTCGACAATCGCCTCGCCGCTCCCATCGAACAGCTCGATGCCCAGTCCTTCCGCGAATTGCCCCGAACCACTAACTTCATTCTCGCGGATCACGGCGCCTGGGGATCCTGCAATGTGGATTCCGCCTCTGCCTGTGTTCTCGATCGTGTTCCTGAGAAC
>CBESZZ010000312.1:0-5341 GCA_965534055.1 uncultured bacterium
TTCGAGCCACCCGTCGGAGCCGCTCCGCCGTGCTCAACGAACTGCTCCTGGCGCTGCACCGAGCCATGGGCGAGCTACCGCTCGCGCGGTTCCTCGATAACCAGCCTGCGCGACGGCGGCGCTTGGTCGCCACACTGATCCGGGAGAACCGGTTGTTCATCTCGCCATCGCGCGGCTTGGTCGACCTCTTGACGAACTACCCGTTCAACGAAGAGCGCATGCAGCGGATGCTGGAGCTCGTCGCTGGAAAGCTGGACGCCAGCGGCGGCTACGCTTCGCTCAAGTCTCTGCGTGAAGCGATCTGCTGCACCGATCTCGGTGGCGATTGGCTGACCATCGACCTGCTGTCAGATCTCTTGCGCCGACACGGCAACTACGAGTTCTTGCCTGGCGGCCTAGTAGCGATTGAAGGAATGCAGCTCACCGGCTGGATTCAGGCCCGTGCGCGGGACGCTCTGCGCGCTGCGGAAGAATCACTCACGTCCGATGAACTCCTCGCAGAGGTGCCGGACCTTGCCGCGTTCTCTTGCAGCCTTCCGGAACTACTCGAAGGCGACCCAATGGTGCATAGCCCCGACGGCATGCACTGGCAGGTGCGCTAACTCGTCAGCGAGAATTCGCCGGCACCACGCCGCGCGAAACCGATGAGCACCCAAGCCAACACCGCGCCCACGAGGCCAGCGAGAACATCCACGGAGTAGTGGTAGCGCAGGGCAACGGTGCTGAAGACGAGCAATGCAGTCACCACGAAGAACGCGGGCGCCCAGCGTCGGGCGTACTTCACGACGCCAAAGCACGCGATCACCGACATCATTGTGTGGCCGCTGGGAAAGCAATTGACCTTGAATCCCTCGGCAGCATCGATGCCCGCATGAATGGTCGCCGCCATCCACACCCCCTCAATCGGCTGCGGATACTCGAAGTAGCGGAACGGTGGCAGCGTCGGCCACAGCAGGTAGCCCAGATAGCTCAGGAGGAAGCCACCCGCGGTCAACGTGATCACGTGGAAAAACGCGCGCTCCCCCGAGCAGCGCGCCGCAACGAGGGCTGCAGCCAACGGCAGCAGATAGAACGACGCGTAGACCCACTGCAGGATCTCGACGAACCAGGGTGGTAAACCGGCGAGCGCCACACTGGTGTCGGCACCAAACCAGCGTCGGTCGGCTTCGATCCACACCCATTCGAATGGCTCAGCATGGACCCCAGGCAGCAGCCACGCCAACGCCATGAACGCGGAAATCACTGCGACCAAGGCGACCGCGGTTCGGACGCCAAGCACAAGACGAGACGGCCCTTCGGGCATTCCAATGGCATCTCCACGTCCGGGACACACCCGGTGCATGGCAACAGCCATGACGCCAATGCAAGCATGCAGTGCAACGAACGACCACGGCCGAAACGACGCGCTGTGCGCCCCGCCAACAGCCATCCCGCCTATCGACACAGCGAGGACCATCACCGAGTAGGTCAGGAAGCATCGATCAATGGCCCACATGCGACTGCATGACAGCCCTGCACGACAGCGCGGTCAAGGCATGACCCCACCGTGGAGTTAATCGGCGTCTTTCTGTTGGCCCTTGCTGGTGCCCAGCCCAATGAGTTCACCCTCATCGGGAAGGTCGCGAGTCTCGGATCCCTCGGCCGAAACCGTGAGCATCTTGCGTTTTCCACCCTCCGCAGTGCGCAGATGCACCGGCCGCTGCCAGATGGCATGCACACTAGCCAACGTCATCATCGCTGCGTCGAACTGTAGATCCACACCCGCCCACTGATGGTCCAGCAGGAGTTCACCGCGGTTCTCGAAGTTGGCGTCCAACACCCGGATGATCGGGTTGCCGAAATTCGTGAGCGCCGACAGGAGCTGCTGCTTCACCGGCTCGAAGTTGCGATCCACGATGACCACTTCACCGCTGGCCTGGTCACGGCCGTACACGAACAGCTTCTGCGCTTCGGCGAACTCCGGAGTGATGAATTCGTCCACGAAAGACACGTCGTTGTAGATGCTGCGCACCTCAAAGATCTTCTTGCGTCCGAGATCGGTGGGACGGTTCCAGCGACTGCGCTCATCCGGATCTTCGCAACGCATCCATTCAGGACCAAAGCGGCCCTTGTTCCATCGATCTTCGATGTCGCGAAATAGCTCGACGCCCAGCTTGTACGGGTTGAGCTGACCCGGTGAAGTCGACAGCGTCCCGGCGTGCGTCTCGCAGTAGTCGACAACCTCAGCGGCCTGGAGCACGTGTTCGGTCATCAGCTTCGAATGCCAATAGACGGCC
This sequence comes from uncultured bacterium, assembly GCA_965534055.1. Lineage (GTDB taxonomy): Bacteria > Planctomycetota > UBA1135 > UBA1135 > UBA2386 > CBESZZ01. Next base: position 2,277 of record CBESZZ010000312.1, read on the forward strand.
CATCCCTCATTCATGATCTTGGTCATGCCCTGGGGAGCAAAGTAGTAGGCCTCCTCACGAAGCATCGCCAAGATGTCCTGTTGCCACGACTGCAGCGGTGCGTTCTCCAAGAGGAAGTAGAGCACGTCGCGCACCGGCTTCGTCGGGAACTGCGACTGTTGCACCCGTTCTTCCACCCGACGTTGCTGCTCCTTCGCCAACCACTCCGGCGGATTGATGTAGCGATCCATGTACCCCTTCGCCTGCATCCGGGGCAGTTCGCCATCATCGGCACTTGGCTCGGGCCGGTAGCTACCGCGATCGATGAAGGGCGCGTAAGGATCGATGAGATTGTCGATCGACATGACGACGTCGATGAAGTTCTCCACCTGCTCCACGCCGTGCAGATCCATGGCGCGTCGGATCCGCGCACCATGGTTGGCGAGGACGTCCATCATCTTCCGCGACGTCTTGCTGAACCACGCGTTGTGCTTGAAGAAGTCTGCGTGACCGTAGACGTGAGCCATCACCAACTTCTGCTCGGTGAAGCTGTTGGCCCGCATGAGGTATGCGTAGCACGGGTCGTTGTTGATCACCAACTCGTAGATCTTCGACAATCCGTAGGTGTAGCTCGTCGAGAGTTGTTCGTACTCCATCCCGAACCGCCAGTGCGGATACCGAGTGGGAAAACCGCCATAGGAGGCGATCATGTTCAACTCGTCGAAGTCGACCATCTCGAAAACAACATCGAAGAAGTCCAAACCGTAGCTTCGTGCCAGGTCACGGATCGTGTCGCGCTCCATCGCGAGTTCACGTGGCAAGTTGCCCATGCGTCAGCGTCCCTTGCCTAGAAAGTCTTTGATCGAAGACAAAATGCCATCTCGATCGGGAATATCACTGGTCACAACCAGCTCGTCACCGCCGAACGCTTGGTCGAGGTCCTTCTTGAATTGGCCGGATCCATAGGCACTCTTAACCTGTCCGTAGCAGAACTGATTGGACGCGGGCAGGATCCTGCTCTTCAGCAGATCAACGCACCGCTCCGTATCGCGTGAGGACCAGTTGTCACCATCGGAGAAGTGGAACGGATAGACGTTCCACTCGTTCGTTGGGTAGTGCTCTTGAATCAGCCGGTTGCAGAGTTCGAACGCCGAGCTGATCTTCGTGCCTCCAGACTCACGTAGGTGGAAGAACGTGTGTTGATCTACCTCCTGCGCCGCCGCGTCATGCACGATGTAGCGCACTTCCAGATTCTTGTATTGATGCCGAAGCCACGTATCGATCCAGAAGGCCTCGATGCGCACGATCTCTTTTTGCTCGCGCCCCATGCTTCCCGACACATCCATCATGTAGAGCACGGCAGCGCTGGCCTGTGGCACAGAGCGCGTGTCCATGGCTCGATAGCGAACGTCTTCGCGAATCGGCACGATGACGGGGTTGTCCGGGTCGTAGGTCCCAGATGCGATTTGCCGCTTCAGCGCCTCCCGAAAGGTGCGCTTGAAGTGACGCAGACTCTGCGGCCCCGTTCGGCTGATGCTCGTGAATCGGGTTGCGCTCGACTGCAGCGATTTGTTGCCGCGGGGTTCGATGTTCGGAAGCTCGAGTTCTTCACCCAAGATGTCGGCTAGCTCCGCAAGCGTTACGTCGACCTCCAGCATGTGCTGCCCTGGACCTTCGCCAGCTTTGCCCGCACCGTCGTCACCCTCTTCGCCGGGTGCTGCGTCGCCTTCCTCGCCGTCGCCTCGCCCCACGCCCTGGTTCTTGTTATCACCAAAGCGGAACCGAGGCAGCTGAATCTGCGGGAGCGGCACGCTCACGACGTTTTTGCCCTGCCGCGCAATCATCTCACCAGTGGAGATGAATTTGCGCAGGTTGCGCTTGATCTTGCCGCGAACGATCTGTCGAAAGCGCGTGTGGTCTTGGTCAATCTTCCGCACTTCAGGAGTCGCTCTTCGTGTCGCCGCGAGCGAAGATCGACGCAACGTAGTTCAACACGTCGGTCGCTGAGATTTCGTCGTAGCCGAAGTCACGCATCAGACGCCCCTTCACCACGTCAATCTTCTCCTGCGTGTCTTTGTCGACCACCGTCGACACCAGACTCGTGAGCTTGATCGAGTCTTTCTGATCCTCGAAGAGTTTGAGTTCTAGCGCACGATGCAGCCGGTCGTTGGTCTTGTAGTCGAACGTCTTGCCTTCGACCGCGAGCGCCCCGATGTAGTTCATGATCTCTTTGCGGAAGTCATCTTTGCGTGACTCCGGGATATCGATCTTATCTTCAATCGAACGCATCAGCCGCTCGTCCGGCTCTTCGTCCTTTGCGGTGTACGGGTTCTTGACCTTCTCGTTTTGCGTATAGGCCTTGACGTTGTCGATGTAGTTTCCGCACAGCCTGGCGATGGCTTCCTCGTCGGCTGAAATCGCGCGCTGCACCTCGTTCTTGATGACCTCTTCGTACTCTTCACGAACCAGCAGCAAGAGCTCCTTGTAGCGCTTCTTGATTTCCGGATCGCTGAGCAGTGAGTGATGCTGCAGTCCCTCTTCCAGCTCGTTCATCACCATGAACGGGTTGATGCAGGGCATGTCCGTGACCAAGACGTTGGACACCTTATCTTGGATGTAGCGAGGACTGATCCCCTCCATGCCTTCGTGGGGTGACTCCTCGCGCAGCTCGCGAAGGTTGTCCTTCGTGTAACCGGGAAGGCTCTTGCCGTTGTAGAGCTTGAGCTTCTGCATCAGCGTCAAGTTCGACTTCTTCGGCTCTTCGAGCCGAGTCAAGATTGCCCACATGGCGGCCGTCGACAACGTGTGCGGCGCGATGTGCTTGCCCGGCACGCGCTTCTTGCTGAAGTCCTTCTCGTAGATCTTGATCTCGTTCTTCAGCCGCAGGTTGTACGGCACGTCGATCTTGATGGTGCGATCTCGGAACGCCTCCATCAGATCGTTGTTCTGCAGGCGTTGATACTCGGGCTCGTTGGTGTGCCCGATGATCACCTGATCGATGTCCGTCTGAGCGAACTTCTTCGGCTTGATCTTGTGCTCCTGGCTCGCCGTGAGCAGGTCATAGAGAAAGGCGACGTCGAGCTTCA
>CBESZZ010000313.1:0-5318 GCA_965534055.1 uncultured bacterium
CGGTGTGCTTCCTTTCCGACGGCGACACCACCGGGGGCAACTCCGGATCCCCGCTGATCAACGGCAAGGGAGAGCTGGTCGGACTCAACTTCGACCGCGTGTTCGAAAACGTCTCCGGAGACTTCGGTTGGAATGCCGCCCGCTCCCGCAACGTAAGCGTCGACATCCGCTACGCGCTGTGGATCATGGAGTCAGTGTACCCAGCACCACATCTGCTCCAAGAGATGGGGCTGTAACGACGGTCCAGTTGCGGTGAGCCTGAGCTACTCAGACTCCCGCTTGAACTTCTCCAGCCGATCGAGGAACGATCGGGCTGCAACGAGTCGCCGCCCGGCGAGATCGTCGAACACGCGCTGCAAGAACCCTGCACTGACGCGGCGCCTCACGGCTTTGGCTGCCAGAATTAGACCGACCGAGAGCATTGCGCCAACCAAGAGGTTGACGAGCACGTAGCTCGTGCTGAACAAAGCAACCGACGCATCCGCGCCCAGCCGCTGCACTACCCCTTCGACGACCACGACGAAGAAAGGAACCCAAAGCACCGGCGACAGGAGCAGAACCCACTTCCACTCCCAGATGCGGTGAGCGCCTACGCCATGCAGTCTGCGCTGTGTATCGATCACGGACCCTGCGGTGTCGACCTGCGCGAGCCGCACCACCTGCCACAACGCGGACCAGGTCAATGCCATCAAGACCACGATCGAAGCAACAAGGCAGGCGAAGAAGACTGAGCTACCCGTAGACGTTGGGACCGTTAGGCAGAGCACCAAACCGAGGGCTGCGGTGCAAGCTTCCGCCGCCGGCAGCCACATCGCACGGCGCACGAGACTCGCCGCGCGATCCGTCGAGAGCGTGTTCGTGATCTCCGCTAAATCGGTGAGCTTGGAGTTCATCTGCAGGTTCATCTGCGTCCAAGTTTCGCGGAGGTCTTCGATGTCGGTAGTGCGGCTGGTGGTCATGGGGTGGATTCCGATGCTGCGAGATTGTGGAGTTGTTGGCGAAGGCGACTCAGCTTGGTGCCAACGTTGGACTCGGTGATTCCAAGGATCGCAGCGATGTCGCGGTAGGTGTTAGATTCGAGATGCAACGTGAGCAGTGCGCGATCGAGCTCGTCGAGCGAGTCGATGAAGCGGCGAAGCAGCGCAGCCTGCGGAGGCTCCTGCTCTGACTCTGACTTTGGGTCCGGTGGGTCGAACGCTTCCGCGTCTCGATGCGCGACCCGCGCAGAGCGACGTGTGGTCTGACGCACGCTGGAGATCGCCACGTTGAGCGCCACGCGATACATCCAAGTTCCGAACGGCCGCGCTGGGTCGTACCGATCGAACGCTTGCCAAAGGTGCGCGAGGATCTCCTGCTCGATGTCTTCTGCATCCTGAACAGAGCTTCCATACATCCGCGCGACCTTCCGCAACGCTCCGCGTTGCTCTTCGATTCGCGCGATGAAGCGGGCGGCTTTCGTAGCGTCTTGCGCCGACGCGACCCGCTCTCCCCCGCCGTTGCCGACCCGCGTTCCCGCTCTGGGAGGATCACTGCCGATAGGCGGCGAATCGTCGGTGTCGAGTTTGGAGGAAGGGGGCACGGAGGGTGATTCGCTCGGAGGAACGGTGGAATCACAAGATTCCCTGATGCCGCGCCTCAGAGCGAGGAATCGACACGGGGAGCCGATCGCGGCGGCAGGCTGCCCGTGGAGTCTCCGCCCTTTCCCGGCCCGGAGACAGAAATCGCTGCCCCTCAGCCCCGCCTAGGCCGTGACCAGGACATCTGAAACTTCCTGACGCTCGATCTCCAATGAAGACCTCGACCCTGATCCTCTCCGCCCTGCTCGCCACTTCCGTGGGCGCGCAGTCGCTTCCGCAGACCTTCAACCACCCGGTGACCCTTCAGGGGCAAACCGTCACGGTGAACTTCACGAAGTTCTCCTGTCGGGGGCCCAACTTCGCGGTGCTTGAGCAAGGAGCTGGGGGCGGCTTTGCAACGCGCACCCCGGGTCCCGTGCGCACCTACCTCGGAACCATCGCCGGTCGCCCCGGCGCCATCGCCGCCGGGATTCGGCGGACAGATGGATCCGTCTTCGCTCGCGTCACCTTCGAGGACGGCGTGGAGTGGATCGACGAGGGCACCGGAGTGATCAACTTTCCCTTCGATCCGTTTCTACCGCGCTTTCCCGGAGCAATCGTGCGCTCGGGCGGTGCGGGATCGACTCTCTTTGGTGCGGAGGTTGGGATCGACCTTCCAGGCGACCAAGTGACGGCATCCGGAGGCACGACGGCGACGGCATTGGAAATGGCCGAGTTTTCGATGATCGCGATGAACACCGTCTATCTCCGGGACGCTGCCATCCTCTTGCAAATCGAACGGGTGATCGTCCGCGCGGATACAACCTCAGATCCCTACACAGGAATGCCGGCCACCGGGCCGTTGCTCAACGAAGTAATTCGCCAGTGGGATACTGTGCTCCCCACGGGGAACCACGATATCGCGCTGGTCGCAACGCCGCGCGTCGGCGGCGGACTCGCAAACGTCGGAGTTGTCGGTGATCCAGGCTATTCCTCCAACGGTGCGCGACCCAATGGTGACTTCTCAGGAGTCACGCGTCACGAGATAGCGCACAATTGGTCGGTCGATCACTTTGATGGCGGAACGCCCGAAGGGCCGACGATCAACTCTGGCAACGATTTGGCCAAGATGTCCGGACCGGAGTTGGAGCTCGTGCTTGAACACCGCACCAACCGGTTGGCCTTCCTGGTCAACTTGGGGACTCCGAGCATTCCTCTGCCACCCCGGGCCGCCGACGACTCTCTCGTCATCGAGTCCGGCACTAGCAATGCAACGTTCTCGGTGCTTGCCAACGACAACGATGCGAACGGGCAGGCTCTCTCGATTGTGAGCTTCGACCAACAAACTCAACGTGGCTTGACGGTCACTCGCAATGGCAACCAGCTCGTCGTCGGGAACCCCGTCGCGCCGGGCTACGACTTCTTCCGCTACCAAATTCAAGATGCAGGTGGCCAGACCAGCTCTGCGGTTTGCCACCTGCGGACGGAGTTCGCGGGCGATGTTCTGGGCCACTGGACGTTCGAGGACAGCCCAACTCAGGTGACGGACTCGTCGTCGGGTGCTCGGCACGGGTCGCTCGTGGGTGGCGCTTCGATGAATGCATCCGGCGAGCTCGTGCTCAACGGCCAAGACGCCTACGCCGACGTCCCTCCACCCGAAGCGACAACCAACTCAGTCACATATAGCGCGCGGATCTACCGCGAAGGCAACCAACCCGTTCGCGCCGGAATTGTTCTCGGCAGCTCAGCAGACAACCCCACGGGTCTGTTCTTCCGCAATGGCAACTCACTGAGTTATGCCTGGGGTTTTGTCGGCGACATTCAGACGAGTCTGGTCGTGCCAGATCGGACATGGACGTTCGTGGCACTGGTCGTCGAACCGGGCATCGCAACCATCTACATGGATGACGGCACCGGCATGCGGACCGCACAAAACATCGATACCCACTTTGCGGAAACGCTCGTGGGCATGCTCCACGTCGGTCACGATCCCGATGGCGACCCGATCAACACGCCGTTCGTTCGAGGGCGCATGGACGATGTTCGCGTCATCAACCAATCGTTGACGGCCGCACAGATCGCCGACCTCGCAGCTGGCGGTCGTGGAGCCTGCAACCCGGTTCCCGCACATGTGACAAGCGTTGCTTCCAGCGCCGTCACTCTCGGCTGGACTCCCAGCGCTGTGGCGACCGCGCAGCGGCTCTACGCCTCAACGAGCTACACGGCGGTTCGCGACGGCGCGCCGGGCAGCGCTGCCGACCTTGGCATCGTCACCGGCAACACGCGCCAATTGACCAGCTTGGTAGCAGGGAATCACTATTGGCGGATCGAGAGCACTGAACCCAGTGGAGTCGTGAGCGGCAACATCTGGTTGTTCGCGACGACATCGACTGGGCAGGTTGCTTCGCAGCAGAGCGTTCGCCTGGGCACGCCGCCCAACGCGAATGCTTTCAGGGTGGGCGTGACGTCCGGACCGGTCATCGGTCAAACGTGGGATCCCGTGATCGACCACACGACGTTTGCTCCAAATGCGTTGATCGACTTCTTGCTCCTCGCGCTGGGACCGGCAAACACCCAGGTGCCTGGTATCTCGACCATCGGTATTCTCTTGTGCGCACCAGCAACCGCGGTGTCGCTCACGAGCTTCGTGCCAGGGACGCCGTTCGCATTCGCGATCCCCAACGACCCTTCTTTCCTTGGTGTGCAAATCACCACGCAGGGTGGGTCGCTCGCGATGGGAATGCCACGCGTGTTCTTCGCGAATGCTCTCGACCTGGTCATCGGCAACTTCTGACCCAGTCACAGCTCCCCCATCGAAGGAACTGCCATCGGCGGGGTTGAGCGTGACGTGACGCAAGTCACACGACGTGGACAGATCAGCTGCAAGCAGCCGCACGCGTCACAGTGATTGAACGCTTGTCGAGTTATCCAGTGATTGGCGCGGTTCTTGCCCCGGGGTTGCTGCCGCCTTCACTGCTGTGCAGTAGGAGTCAACGGCCCAGGGCGGGCCGCCACTCAACGACGTCGGCCTGCCGCTCGACGGCAAGGCATGTAGCTCAGCAGCCTGGTCCGGGCGAGCCTCCGCGGTGACCACCGTGGTGCCCGGATCAGGTCGTTCAAATCGTGGCGAAGCTCACACCCACGTTTGTTGCTGTCTTGAGTCCTTTGTGCTCGATCTATCCGCGCCCATGGCGCTTCAAATGAACCATCGGAGACGGTACGGCATTGCACCAGTTACTTACCACGTATTGGGGCATACCGACGTCGCCCCTCTTTCAAATCAAGGACTCGAATGAACCTGCCCGCACACGCTCGTACCGCTCCAATTTCTGAAACTATCCGCCCATTCTTCCGCCTCGCGACAGCGCTCGCATTGATCTGTGCCTCCACAGTTGCGGCCCAAGGCAACGTCATCATCGTGGACGCGGCAGGTGGACCAGGCTCGCAGTTCACCAGTTTGCGTTCCGCAGTGATCGCAGCCATGCCTGGAGATCTGCTGCAAATCCGCGCGGGGAACTACGGCTCCATCACGATCAACAAGCCGCTCCATCTGAGGGGAGAGAACCGCGGCACCGTGCGCATCATCGCCAATGCGAAATCTCGACACGCCGTCGTCATCTCGGGACTCACCAACCGCGAAGCACTCAGCATGCAGGATCTCACAATCATTTCGCCGCGCGCAACAGCGATTGCGCAATGCAGAGGTTCGGTGCTGATCGACAACGTCATCGGTTCGTTCAGCGTAACGGACAGCAGCAACGT
>CBESZZ010000314.1:0-5300 GCA_965534055.1 uncultured bacterium
CGTCGCGGAATCGGCCTTGGCCGATCAGCAGGCGGGCTTGATCTGCGCCCGCACCGCTTTCTTTCGGCAGGGTCTTCCACAGGTTGAGCAAGAGCCGCATGGATGCATCGGTCTCGCCCTTGGTCGCGAGTTCGATGGCCTCCAGCTTGCCGGCGAGTGCTCGCATGCGCGGTGAACTTTCCCGTGGCGCCTTGCGCACGACCTCCTGCAGGTCGATCAGCAGATCACGTGGGATGGTTTGGAACCCACCGGCCTCGGCACCGATGCGTGCAACTTCGAAGAAGAACGTCTGCGATGAGGTGTCACGAAGTGCAGGAGTTGTCTGCTGGAGCAACTCAAAGGCTTCGCGTGTGCGCTCCGTGCTTGCGAGAGCGCGGGCCAGCACGATGCGGGGATACAGCGCCTCGGGGAACTGTTCCATGAGGTTTCGGGCTAAGCCCACGGCCTGGTCGGCGAACTCTGGGACCTCGATGCGAATCCACAGATCGAGCAACAGCTCACGATCAGTGTCGACGGCTTCCTGCAGCCCGAGGATCTGGTGATGGTCACGTCCAGACAGCGCGAGAAGAGTGGCGATCCGCGGGTCTTGCGGCACTTCCAATGCTTGGTTCCGCAACGCGGACGTCACCAGGTCGACCCGACCGGCCGCGAGGTAAAGCGCGAGGGGTGGGTTGGCAGCTTCGAGCAACTTCGGCGTGCGCAGCAGTAGCTCGAAGAGTCGTTCGGCAGCGGCGTCTTTGCCTTCCGCGCGGTGCAAGAGGATCAACGGCACAAAGGCCGCGTCGCCATCTTCAAAACTCGTGGCTGCGATGAGTAGCTCTTCGGCTTTCCCGAGGCGTCCGGCTGCAAGGGCGAGGGTGCCACCCAAGACGTAGTCGTCGCCGCTGCGGTTCTCATGGTGCCAAGAGTTGGCGAAGAGCGGCTGCACCAGCCTGAACCCGGCGTCCGAGTAACCGAGCTCGTGCAGCTTGCGTGCGGTGTCTGAGAATAGCGGACCGAGCTGGCTTGCTGCGAAATGGTCTTCGTGGTCGTAGCGCATCAAGAATGCGCGCACTGCGTCGTCGATCTCGGGGGCCGGCAAGCGAGCCTGGCCATCACCCGATGCCCGTGCAGTGAGGAGCTCCAGCGCCGCAGCGGTCTGCTCAAAGGCAGCCTGTGCGCGGCCGGCGGCATTGTCGTTTGTCCGCGGACTTTGAAACTGTGATTCGTTGTCGGCGAGATCGGAGGTGCGAATACGCGAAGGCAGTGCTTGGACTCGGTCCATAGCGTCCTGGGCCTTGTCGTTGCGACCAGCGCGCAGCCACGTGCGCACGAGCAGTGCGAGCAGCATGCGATCGTCGCCTTCCAGAGTGGAGGCTCGTGACGCCAACGCTTCCAGCAACAGTGTCCGGTCGCCCGCGCGATCGAGTGCTGTGCGCAACACGATCGCCGCGGTGCTCAGGTCCGGTGGGCAGGAGCGCACCAGGTCCACGACGAGGTCGCGGGTGGACTTTCCGGCAGCGCGCCGAGCGGTGCGCAGCAAGAGCAGAGTGTCTTGGTCGCCCGGGTTGGTTTCGAGGTTGGTATCCAACGTCGACATCGCGCGGTCAAACTCGCCCAGCTGGATGGAAGCAGTGGCCAGCAAGATGCGCGGTCGCTTGGCCCAGACGAACGAACGCACCGCCCGTTCTGCGAAGCGCTGTGCAATGCGGAAGTGATTGCCCGCCATTGCCGCTTCCGCGGCAAGGATGTCGCACACGGGTTCGTCGACTCGCGGCAAGTTGCCGTTGAGCTTCAGCGAGGCGTCGAGCAGGCTGACGCCGTCTTGACGCACGTTTCGGAAGGTTCCTGAAGCTGCTTCGACGAGGACGTTCAGCGCGGCTTCACTGCGGACGGAGAGCCGGAAGGCTTCGCGGGCGTCGCGCCACGCTTCTTGCCATTGGCCCGTGCGAATGAAGTGATCCGCCTGCGCGAGGTAGCGCTCAGGCTTGCGAGCCCGGCTCGCGGAGCCAGCCCATTGTCTGAACAGGTCGCTGACGACCTCTTCATCCATGTTGAGTTCGTGCGCGACCTCGAGGTTGCGGTGCATCGCCTGCACGAACGGATCGGCTCCTGTGCGAGGTGGCTGCCCCTGCTGCATGCTGTGGCAGTAGGCCTTGAAGTGCGCGAACGCACCCTGCTTCTGGTTGGTGCGCAGCAGCGCCAGCCCCGTGATCAGGTGCAGCTCCGGGTACATCTGAATCCCGGCCTTGTCCAACTCCGAGATCTCTCGCTGCAATTTGGACAACCGCTCGGTGCGGCCTAGCGCGTCGAGCGATCGCGCGAGATAAGTGAGCAGGAACCGGCAGTCGTCGCTGAGTTCGCCAGCTTCCGCCCGCTCCACCGCGTCGCCCAGCGGCAAGTAGCGATCGGCGATCTCGATGACGGCGAGGTGCCGGCCATTGGCAAAGTGCGCCCGCGCAATGTCGACGGCCGCAGCGACGGTGTAGGTGTGGTCAAAACGACGTAGGTACAGTTCGCCAAGCGCGACGACATCATCCCAGCGTCGGGCCTGACGCAGTGCGTAGGACAGCTGCGTGAACGCTGCAACCGGCTCGCCGTTTGGTGCTTCCAAGGAGCGGCGGAAGTAGTTCTGACTCTTCTGTACCCAATCGCGGAGGTTCGCGAGTTCCTCGGTCAAGCGCTCCGTGTCCGGCGGTGCACTGACCGCTTCGCGGACGCGGTTGTGTAGGAACTTGGTGCGATCGACTTCGACGCGAGGGTTGCCGGCGGGCAAGTACATCCAGCCGAGCAGCGCGTACACTGTTTCTTCGGTGATCGCGGTGGGCAAATCCTGATGCACCTCGTCGATTTGCTTTGCCAGTCGTGGCTGGAAGAACTCCACGCACGCCTGTCCTGCAAGCTCGAGCAGCACGCAGTCTGTGGGGTCTTGTTGCAGCAGCTCTTCGGCGAGAGCCGTCGCGCTCTCAGGCTCTTCGATCAGAATCAGCAGCTCGATGCGGCGCTCGAGCAGGTCGCGGGGCGTGTCGCCGCGAAGCTTCATCGCCATCTCGAGATCTTTCAGCGCACTTTGGTAGTTGCCGGTCTCGAGGAAGGCCTGGCTGCGCAGGTCCAGGAGTTCGCTGTGCTTGTCCGGATTGCCGCGGATCGCAGCGCCCCGTTCCGCGGTCTGCAGGATCTCGATGGCCCGTCCGTGCTGCTCTTCGCCGATGGCGTCGCGGGCTTCATTCAGCGCCGAGTCCGGACCGGAGAAACCAATCAGCGAGTACGCGATGGTGAGCAGCAGCACGCCGAACAGCGAGGCGACGAGGAGTGACGAAGTACGCCTGAGCATGGGGTTCAGTGGGTGCGGTTCGGTTGAGTAGGAGAGCCTACAACAAACCGAGCTTGCGCATCTTGTTGAAGAGAGTGCTGCGGTTGATGCCAAGCGACTCGGCGGTTTCCCGACGGTTGCCTTGGTGTCTGGCCAGAGCCTTTTGGATGAGATCCCGCTCGGGAATTTCTAGGGCCTCGCGAAGCGTCAACTGGTCGACATCTTCGGGCCAAGCCGGTGCGGAAGAGCCGGAGTTTTCCAGCGTTTCCACCATGGCCTCGCGATGGTCGTTGGGATGGCCCTGGTTGGGCTGGGTGCCTGGTGCGGGTGCGCCGTGCGATTTTGAGGCGTGGGCGTTCGCGGACCAGTGCGGATCTCGGTCCTGGGCACTCTCGCGCGGCGGAGTGGGAGGCGACCGTCTAGCTTCCTCGGAGCGCCCGTCGCTGAATGCCGGTGGGAGGTCGCGAACATCGAGAACCTCGGACTCTGAGAGCACCACGGCGCGTTCGACCACGTTTTCGAGTTGCCGCACGTTCCCGGGCCATGAGGCCCGCTGAAGAATTTGCAGCGCACGCGGCGTGAAGCCGCGGACGGGCTTGCCGGTGTCGCGGGCAAACCGTTCGAGAAACGCGCGGGCCAGCAGGACGATGTCGTCCCGGCGGTCGCGAAGAGGCGGCATCTCCGTGGCGACCACGTTGATGCGATAGAAGAGATCTTCGCGGAACGTGCCGTTTGCGACCGCTTGTTCCAGGTCGAGGTTCGTGGCCAGCACGATGCGCACGTCGATCGTGCGGGTCTCCGTCTCGCCGACGCGCTCCACGATCCTGTCCTGCAGGACGCGCAGCAGCTTGATCTGAAACTGCGGGGTCGAAGTGCCGATCTCGTCGAGGAAGATCGTTCCGCCGGATGCGGCCTCGAACTTGCCGGGGCGATCTTCCGTTGCGCCGGTAAACGCGCCCTTGCGGTGACCGAACAGCTCCGACTCGAGCAAGCTCTCGGGCAGCGCGCCGCAGTTCACTTCGATGAACGGGCCGTTGCGGCGGCCCGACAGGTTGTGGATCGCACGGGCCAACACCGTCTTGCCGGTGCCGGATTCGCCGGTGATAAGCACCGTCGTTTTGGTTTCCGCGACCGCGCGCACGGTCTTGAACACCGAGTGCATCTTGGGGTCGGTGGCCACGAAGTTGTCGAGCTTGAGGCGATCGTCCAACGCAGTCCGCAGGTCTGCGTTCTCGCGAACGAGGTGGTGCTTCTCGCGTGCGCGTTGCACGGCCAGGAGCATTTGCTCGTCGGCGAACGGTTTTGCCAGGACGTCCTGCGCTCCCGCGCGCATGCCGCGCACGGCGTCTTCAACCGAGCCGAAGGCTGCCATGAGCACCACCGCGAGCCCCGCGGATAGCTGCGGAGCCAGGTCGGTCAGCAGGTCGATTCCACTGCGGTCCGGCAACTCCAGCGACAGCAGCACGATCTCGACGTCGCTCTCCGTCAGCGCGAGCAGCGCGCCAGCCGCACTGGTTGTTTCCAGGATGCGGAACCCCCGTGGGGCCAGCAGTTCCCGCAACGATGCACGTGTCTCTGCATCTGGGTCGACGATCAGGATCTCGGACACGGCGGATGGGCGTCTTGACGAATGGGCGAACGGACGACGGCGTGGGTCGCGACGCCATGGCCGCGGTTGCACAGCTCTTTATCGACCAGACGCCAGTCCGTGCCTTTGCCGGAATCCCAGGATCGTCAGGGTTCTCTCGAACGCTCCTGATCAGCTCGGATTTAGCAGCTGCGCGCCGCGGATGGGGGGCGTTTCGCCCAGGCTGGGTTCTGTCGGTAGCAGAAGCTCGATTTCCAGGCCATCGCTGCCCAACCGCCGCGCCAGCGCTTGGCCGCCATGGGCGTGCACCACCGTGCGAACCAGGAATAGGCCCAAGCCATGGGAGGTGTCGCGCAGCGTCCGATGCACCGCGTAGGGTTCGACCGTTCGGGGCAGCTGCCAGCTGGCCAGACCTGCGCC
>CBESZZ010000315.1:0-5285 GCA_965534055.1 uncultured bacterium
GAACAAGGATCTCAACAAGGGCTAGGTGAGGGCGGAGGTCGATCGAGAGGGCGGGAAGACCCTCGTAACGCTGGCCTCGAATCATTGCCTGCAGCTGCATCAACGGTCCTTCCTGGCCGCGCTCAAGCCAAAACTTCAGCCCAAAGGAGCCGTCGGGGAGGTGGTCCAAGACCGCGATTGTTTGTGTGCTCCCGTCGTCCGGCGCGTTGTCTGGAAGGTCCAGAGGATGCAGATGCTTCGTGACCGCGGCTTCACTCGGATCGAGAGCTTCACTGACTTCGATATTCAGGCCCGGAAAATCCTCCAGTGCGGTATCGGGCAGCCTGACGATGACGACGTGCGGTTTGCGAGTCCGCACGTCGATGACGAGTTCTGTCGTGTCCAACTCAAACGGTACGCGTTGTGGCGTGATCAGTTCGCGAGCCGCGGCGGTCGCCGTGAGGCTCGGAAAGATCGACGGTGGTGTTTCCATCTCTGCGGCAGATTTCGGGTCAAGCCAGAGGCTGAACCGCGAGCCATCCCACAGCACCATTGGATCGCGCTTCTCGTCGAGATGCAGGTGCAGGAACCGGCTGGCAGCGGCGCGTCCGAGTCGACGCGCCCCGAGCAGATGTGCGTCCATGCCTGTAGTTGCACATCGCCCAAATCCGTGCGACCGAGTTGCAGGGCTGGTTGTTCGCCGAGGCTGACCATGTTGATTGGGTTGTCAGCCCAAGTCCAGCCCGGTCGCTCCATCACGAAGAGGTGGCTGGGGGTTGGTGGAGTGACGTCTCCGCGGTGGAAGACTTCGAACCGACCGTCCGCATCCGTTTGCGTTTGAGCGGCGTAGCGTGGATTGGGTACGAACGGCTTTTTCCGCCCAGAATCGGAGGACGTGAGCGGGTCCTGAACGATGAACTCGCTCAGTAGCCTGAGGTTCGCGTCTGGGACAGGCTTGCCGTCGCGATCGAGGAGTCGGCCGACAATGACGAATCCCGGATCTGGGTCACCGAGCCTCAGATCGATGGTGCGAGCTTCACCGGGTTTGAGCGTCGCGAGAACCGCGGCTTCAGCACCGCCTGCACGGGCCGACAGCTCGAACTCTCGATCTGCAAACACCCAAACCCAGGGAGTGAGGCTTTCACGCGGTCTTGCTAAGCGGTTGCGATCCTGTGGTCTCGAGTCGTCGAGACTGATCTGCCGATTCGGCGGCTGACCGGCTTCCCGGCGCGTGTAGCTACCGCGGCGGCGGTTGTTTCTTGTCCAGAAGCTAAGGAGAACCCGGTCGATTTCGGCGTCGGAGCGGTCCTGAATCCGGGCGCGGACGCGGGCGCATGCGGGGAGTTCGAATCGGCGAACGAACTCTTGATCGTCGCCGAGCATCCGATCTTTGACTGACAAGACCACGCGATCCCGAGGGTGACGAATTCCTTGGCGTCGTTGCTCGACATCGTAATTCTTCGCTGTCAGGAAAAGGCCTCCCGTCGTTGCTTCGGGTCCACGGAGCAGTTGTTCCAAGGCTTCGATGCGCACATGCCCGAGTGCGTCGGTCTTGGTCTCCCACGATCCGAGCCTGCTGTTGGAGCTAAGCGAGCGTTCGATGCCGAAGTGCATCGAGACTTCGAGGCCTGGCAGGGGGCGGCCGTCGGGGTCGACGAACTCGAAAAGCGCCGATTGTTCGGGCCAGAGTACGAGGTCGAATCGGTGGTCTTTGGAGCTAGCTCCCTGAATCGATAGCTCGAGGAACGCGCGCCACGAAACGCCATCGACGATCGCGGATGTGGTGATCGCCAGCGGCACACGACGGCATGGAATCCGCAGTTCGCCCTTCTTGTCGGTCTTCGACCAGGGCGTGCCGATTGTCGCGACATGTTGCTCGAACGAGCGCGCGATTCCCGGAGGTGGCATCCATCGCCTGTTACCTTGCGCCGTGGGAACTCGCGAAAGAAGGTCGCGGCCGCGCACTTCAACGTTGGGCCACGGCTTCTTGGTCAGTCCGTGGATCGCGCGAATGACGAAGGATCCATAGACGGGTGGGCCGTCGATCGCACTGCGCAGTGTCGGCCCAGTGAGCTCTTTGCGTTTTGCGGGGATCACCGCTGCTGTGCGCGATACGGCGGCGGCTGGGCTGCTTGCCTGCTGTCGGTCGACGTCGACCACGCGTGGCGGGGTACTCTTGAAAGCCGACTCGTTCGTGGTCGCGAGCACCCAAACGACGACGCAAACCATCCCGAGTGCTGCGATGCTGAACGCGGCCCGAGGCCGATTCATCGGTCAGGCTTCGCTGCAGGGAACAAGAATGACTCGAGGAGCAAGTGTTTTGGCCCCCCGGTCGCGGCCTAGTGCATTTCGCCCTGCGGCGTAGCAACCATCTCTGGCACTTGACCTTCGTCGAAGAGTGCGCCTGCGAGGTTGGCGCCCTTCCAGTTCACTTGGTTCAGGTTGGCGCCGCGGAAGTCTGCGCCGCGCAGGTAGGCCTGCGAGAAGTCAGCGCCCTGCAGGTGCGCACCGCGTAGGTCTGCGTCGGTTAGGTTCGCGCCGCTGCAATCAGCGCGCTCCATATGCGCTTCGCGCATCATCGCGTGGCTGAGGTCGGACCGGCTGAGGTTGGCCTTGCGCAGGACCGCTTTCTCGAAGTCTGCGCCGATGAGCTGCAGGTTGGAAAGGTTGCGGCCAGCGAGGCTGCGGCCAGATCCGATGTGGGGATTGGCTAATAGCCGACGTAGTTCTTCCCGTTTGGAAAAGCCCATGAAGCACCTCCGGGTCTGGATTGAAAGGTCAGGCGGAAGCGGGGGAACCGCCGGACCGAAAAGCACCCAGAAGTATATCCCATTCTTGGAAGAAGGGTCAGGCGCCGGTGGTATCGGCGCAATCGGGAGCGAGGTTTTTGCTAAAGAACGTGTCGCACGCGTGATGACCGGTTTGGCCCATGGGGCCGCTCAGCGGGGTAAAACCCTTGGATCGGTAGAGTTTTTGGGCACCGGTCATCCAGGAGGTGGTCTCGAGGTAGCACGCCGTGAAGCCATCGTCCCGCATGCCGTGAAGAAGCGTGGACAGGAGGTTTCCAGCGATGCCCTGACCCCTCGCCTGCGGCAAGAAGTACATCTTGCGCAACTCCGCGACCGTGCCGTCACCGCCTTCAAGCGGTGCATACCCGGCGCCGCCGACCACTTCGCCGCCGTGTTCGATGACGTAGAATGCGTGCCGTTCTGCGGCGTAGGCCGCCGTCATCGAGCCCAGTTCGGGATCGTGAATCGCAAAGCCCTCAGCGGTGCACTGGAACTCCGTCATCACGTCGCGCACAACTTGAGCCATTGCGGCGTCATCGGCGGCGCTGATGAGGCGCTCCGCGAAAGGCGTGTTCGGCTTGGGATCGGACATGGGGGGGCGGAAGGGGGCGTTGGGTCGCAGCATAGGGGGGGGGGGAAGCGGTCGTCATCATCCGCGAAGACGCCATGCGCACGGTGGTCCGGATCGAATGATCGGGCACATTTTTGCCTCCGCATCGTGTCGGGCGTCCCCTCTGGGATCACCGCGAGTGCCCTTCTTGCTGGGTGTGGCCTTGCCAGTGGCCGCTCGACGGCGTCCGCTTCCTGTTTGCATCATTCACTCCCATGACGGCTGACGTCACCAGTCCACGCCCGCGCGGGCATCGGTTGTTCAACGTCGCGCTTGGTGCGGCGCTGTGGTTGGCCGCCGCGTGCAGTCCGACGCATCCGCCTGCGGTGCTCGGCGCGGTGCATCCAACGCAGTGGACCTACCGCGGTGGGTGGTTGGCTCCACGCAGCGAAGTGCCGCTCGAGTCGCGGGCGGCAGTTCGTGCACTCAACTCGCTGCGCGAACTGGGAGTAACGCATGTTGCGGTTGGGCACGATGTGCTCATGCCCGACATAAGCCAGCCGGTGTTGGAGTGGGGCGGTAGCGACGAAACCCTGCGTGCGTCGTTGCGCATGGTGTGTGAGGCTGGTCTGCAGGCGATGCTGATGCCGCGCATCGAAAGCCCGGACTTCTTCAAGCCACCGTTCCCGTTCCGGGCGGACATCGCGTTTGCGACGGATGCTGAGTGGCAGCGGTTCCACGACGGCATGGATGCGATGGTTTTGCACTACGCCAAGCTCGCAGCGGAGGAGCAGGTTGCGGTCTTCGGGTTGGGCCTCGAGATGATCGCCAGCGTGCGCGCACAACCACAGCGCTGGCGTGCGTTGGCGGGCAAAGTGCGCGAGGTGTTCCCCGGCGCCATCACCTATTCGGCGAACTGGTACGAAGAGTGGCGCGACGTGGAGTTCTGGGACGCACTCGACTTCATTGGGATCGGTGCCTACTTCGAATTGGGTCGGGGCATCCCTGGTCCAGCAGCCGGCTCTCCGCTTGCCGTCGCCGAACTCGTGCAGCAGTGGCGTCCCGTGCAAGCTGAGCTGCACGAATTATCCAAACGCGTCGGCAAGCCTGTCGTCTACACCGAAGTGGGCTACACCGGATACGTCGACTGTGCGGCGCGCCCTTGGGAGTGGGCGGGCAAGCAGGCCGCCAACGTCGCCATCGACCATGGGCGCCAAGCCGATGCGTTCGCCGCGCTGTTCAACGCGCACGAAGGCAGTGACTGGATGCACGGCGCGTTTCTCTGGACGTTCTATACGTCGACGCGGGACATCCAGGGCTGGGAGTATGCGATTCGCGCGCGTCCGGCAGAGGCCGTCGTGCGCGCTGCCTACACGGGCCGCTAGCGGGTGCTTGCCGTGCGCTGCTGAAGCTGTTCGCGAGCGCTGCGGATCACGCGATCCCATTGAAACGCTGGGCCGGGATCCTGCTTGTTGCGCTGCACATGGAAGTGCCCGACGACGCCTTCAAACTTGAGCAGCTCCTCGGCGGGAACCTGAACCTGCCGGACAAGGCCATCTTCGCTGCGGGGCGCGGCCAGCTTGATGCGCGGTAGAACTGCATGCAAACCGGCGGACAGTTTGGCCAACGCTTCGTACTGCGCGGTCGTGAAGTCACGCTGCCAGTATCTCTTGCCGTGAATGGTGCCTTCGAGCAGCTCTTCTCGGTCGGGATAGGGAACGTAGCCTTCGGTGCGCACGCCGGGTTCGCGGACGAACCCGGGATACTTCATGTAAGTCACTCCCCCTTCGTCCTTGGCGTAGAAGCGTGTCATCCCCGGGTGGCCCGGGTAGGGGTACGCCCCAGGATGGGCGATCTCGATTCCTACCGAACTGTTGTTGGCGATCGTGGCGTGCCGGGCGCGCTCCTTGAGATCGAGGGTCTGGTAGATCGTCCCGTCCACGTCGAGCATGAAGTGCACCGACAAC
>CBESZZ010000316.1:0-5282 GCA_965534055.1 uncultured bacterium
TGGAAGCCGCCGCCCGCGGCCTGGATTGGAAAGCGCTGGCTCGCCAGAAGGTCGAGCACGAGCTGTTCGTGAAGCAGTTGCGGGAAGACGCAGGCCTTGCCACGGCGCCAGAGGCACCCGACATCGGAAACCAAAATGACCAAGAAGACCAAGAAGCGGAAGATTCCAGTGTCGATCAAGTGGGCGATCGAACCAGTCCTAAGCCCGGGCCACCAAACCGATCTGCTGGCAGTGGTGGGGCAGGCGTCCAGGGTCGACGTTCAGCCTGAGTACTCGATCAGCGCTGACGGCACCGCGATCGTCGCCATGCATGGTCTGATCGTGAAGCGACCAGGGCTAGCCCGCGCGGTCAAGGGCACGTCGGTCGAAACGCTCATTGAAAGCGTGCGCACGGCACTTGCTGACGAGCGTGTGGAGCGCGTCGTAATCGACGTAGACTCCCCTGGCGGCACCGTGGACGGCGTGGAAGAAGGTGCGCACGCGTTGCATGAGATGGTGCAGGGCAGCGAGAAACCTGTCACTGCGCAGACCGATGGGGACATGGCATCGGCTGCCTATTGGCTGGCCTCGCAGGCGAACTCGGTTTCTGCGACCAAGGGCGCCCGGGTCGGATCGATCGGAGTTTTCGCTGCGGTCATCGACCGATCAGAGCAGCTCAAGCAGGACGGGATCACGTTGCACGTGGTCAGCAGCACGCCGGAGAAAGGCGATCTGCATCCTGGGCAACCGGTCACGGAAAAGGCGCTCGCCCGGTTGCAGGAAGAGATCAACGACCTAGGTGGGCGGTTCGTTGCCGACGTCGAGCGTGGCCGCGGTGAGCGAGCTTCGGCGAGCACCGAGTGGGCGAACGGGCGAATGATGTCGTCGCAGCAGGCGGTTGACCTTGGCCTGATCGACGAGGTGCTTGGCAGTGGTCCGCATTACGCGACGGGCACCACCGCAACGGAAGTAGCTGCGTGCAAGGTTTCGGCCATGACAACTCCAACCGAAACGGCCGGAACTACGGCCCCGCAGCCAGCTGCTGCCGCACCGGAGCCGGCCAACACGACGGCGCCGCCCGTCTCGGCTGTTGCTCAACCAGACGCTGGTGCCATCGAGCACGAACGCGCCAAACAGATCATGGCGAACGCTTCGCCATCACAGTTCGAGCTTGCGCAAGAACTCATCGAGAAGCGGACTCCGGTCAACCAAGCGCTGAGTCGTTTGCTTGAGGACGAGCGCACGACGAAGTCCGATCGACTTGCTTCGGCATCCAAGGACCGCCAAGCACTCGGAGACCCACCGGTCGACGATGAAGCGGATGACGACTCCGACTATGTCGAGACCGATCCCAAAGCGCAGGAGACCATCTGGCGGAAGGAGTTCGGCAAGTCCCGATCCCTGCAAGCCGAATTTGGTTCCTTCGATCGCTTCGCAGCCTACAAGCGCCACTCCGATCACATCGTCGAGGGCGGCATTCCTGAATCGCACAAGAACTTCCGGGGAGGTGAGTGATGCCTAAGTCGACCGATGCATTCCTGTCGCCGCGTCCGTTCATCTCAGATTTCTGGATGGACCTGGAGCGCGCGGCAAGTCCGTACGTCAGCGAGCTGACGAATTACGTTGTTTCCAATCAAGACGAGGAAACCTACCGCTGGCTGGACAACGTCCCCGGCATGGAAGAGTGGCGGGGCACGCCGATCTTCAACACGCTCGGAGACTTCGTCTACCGGTTGCGCAACAAGGACTTCCAGGATGGCCTGCTCTTCAAGAAGAAGGAGTGGCGCCAGGATTCCTCCGGGCAGATCAAGATGCGCGTGGGTGAGCTTGCGGACGCTGTGGCCGAGTGGCCGGAAAAGCGTCTGAGCGAGATCATCGACGATGCCGAGGTCGGCCTTTGCTACGACGGCAAGCCGTTCTTTGCTGCCGACCACCCGGACGGTGCCGGCGGCA
This sequence comes from uncultured bacterium, assembly GCA_965534055.1. GTDB lineage: Bacteria > Planctomycetota > UBA1135 > UBA1135 > UBA2386 > CBESZZ01. The sequence continues at coordinate 1,933 of CBESZZ010000316.1, forward strand.
CGAACTCGAACATCTTCGAGCCTGTCGTTGCGAACCTGCCGGTCGAGTTCAAGGGCACGGCCGCTGCGCCAAGCGCGGAAGCTTTCGCGCACATGGTGCTCGCAGCCGCGCAAGAGATGTTTGCCTTCAAGATGGGCGGCCGTCCGATCAACCGTGGTGCCAAGTCGTTCATCGTCATGGTGCCAGTGCAGTACATGGCCGTGGCCTCTTCGGCCCTGACGAAATCGACGTTTGCCGGCGGAGTCGAGAATCCACTCAAGGGCTCTGGGTTCACCTTCAAACTCGAAGTGAACCCGTGGCTGACCAAGGTCGACGCGTTCATGTTGTTCAACACCCAGGCTCGCATGCGTCCATTCGTCCACCAGGTCGAACAGCCGCCGCAGACCTACAACACCAAGCCGGGTGACGCCGACTGGGAACTGAATCGCCGCCTGCTGTTCTCCGTGAACCTCACGGCTGAGATGGGCTATTTCCGCTGGCAGGGCGCGATCATCGTCAAGCCTTCCTGATCTGGAGACTGAAACATGGTCCAACCTACAAGCACTGTTCCTCGCAAGTTTGGTCACAGCGGTGACCCACACGAACTCGCAACGCCCGTCCTCACTGGCGTGGTCATCCACAAGGGTGCCTATGTCGGCAAGACCGCCGCCGGATTCGCCCGCCAACTCGAGGCTGGCGATGAGTTTGCCGGCGTCTGCGTCCTGGGTGTCGACAACACCGATGGCGCATCTGGCGACTGCGACGTTCGAACCCATGGCCGAGTGCGAATGCGCCTCGATGTCACGGGTGCGTCTGTCGCGACCAACGGCGACGCGGTCTTCGCGTCTGACGGCAACACCTTCACGTTGACGTCCACAGCCAACAGCAAGATCGGCGCGCAAGAGATCTCGATCGACGGCACCGACTGTTGGGTCAACGTCATCGCTGACTCACTGCGCAACGCCGTCTGATCCCCACCTTCGCGGCTCGGTCGGCGTGAGGTCGGGCCGCTCGTGGTGGGTGGCCGTCAAGGGTCGTCGGCTGGGTCGCGTTTCATCTCATGGACCAAATCCAAAGAGACGCCGCCGCGATCTACCGCAACAAGCCGGGAGTGGAGGACGCTCTCTACCTTGCGCGCGGCGAGGGCCCGGGAGTCCCGATCAAGATCCGCATCCGCCGGCGATTGCCGGAGCTCGATGATGGAGTCCGGGACAATGGTGCCACGATTTGGATTCTCCGAACGGAGGACTTCGATCCGACCGGGACGAAGATCCACCGCGATGACGAGTTCGAGGTCGCTGTCGACTGGGGCGCCCCCCGCGTGCGGTGCCGCGTGCACCGCTGGTTGGAGACGACTCTCGTAGCTACCACGGTGGACATCTCGTGGGGGTAGGCGATCCGATCGAACTGGAGTTCTCGGAGTCCGTCACCGAACTGCTTCTTGAGATGCCACTGACCGCGGCGTTCCAGTTCCGCAAGCACATGGGACGGCTAGCGTCGGCCTTCGATCGCAAGTGGACGAAGGAGCAAGACACGCCCGCGCATCGTCGGCTGGCGAAGAAGGGAGTCAGCATCATCTCGCTGCCAGTGAAGGCCGATTTCCGCAGCACCAAGCGTTACGTCCAAGGGAAGAGCAACGTCAATGGGATCCAGGTCTCGCTGATCTCGACCAGCGAAGTGACTGCCGCTCACGAGCTTGGTGCTTCGATCTCCAAGAATGGACCCGGCGGGTTGCCAGTGCGGATTCCGCGCAAGTTTACCAGCCAGATGTCCGCGCTTCGCAAGGCGAGCGGGTCCCGTGGCATCAGCAAGAAGCTGCTGCTTCAGCTCATCAAAGAGAACGAGGAGCTGATCGGTTTCACAAATCCGGCTTCAGGGAAATACACGGTGTATCTAGTCAAGCGAACCAAGGGTGGATCTAAGTCCACCCGACGGAAGACGAAAGGTGGAGGCCTCTCGAACAACCTGACTCCCGTCGTGACGTTCCACAACAGCGTGAAGATCAAGCCGACGCTCGACTTCTACGAAACGTGGGAGCGCTCTGCGTCACTGAAGAACCAATACACCGTCGAGATGGTCGACGAGATCGTGGCTCGCGCCGTCAACCGGCGTGCCCGTAGGAAGAAGACCCGGAGGATTTCGTGAACACTTGGTTTGCACATGCTCAAGCTCTGATCGAGCGACTCGAAGGGGTCTTCGCCGGCGGCGTGCAGCTGGAGAAGTCCACTGTGCCCGAGCCAGGAGGCCGTGGAGGTGCGCTACGCGCCACGCTGCCGCGCGCGACGATCGACATGCTGGGAAGCGACACGCAGAACGGAGAGGACCCTGTGGGCTTCTACAAGCCCAACTCAGAGTTCACGATCCGAATGGTGTTGGCCCGACGCCAGGATGACCCCAAGTCGGACCTGCAGATCGTGACCGAAGCGGTCACCAAGCTGCACGTCGCGCTACACGGTGGTCCTAGCGGCAGAGACCTGGAGGTCGAGGGTTTCGAGGACCTGCGCTGGAAGGGTTTCGACATCCTCTTCAACGCCGACGATCAGGAGCTTGAGGTCTCCTACGACCTGGAGATCGTTCACATCTTCCCCGTGGACGACCCCGCACGCACGGCGGACACCTGGTGAGAGACTCTAGTCATCCTCAGGTCGACTTCTCCACCGGTGAACACTGGATGGCGAACGCTCAGGTCAAGCTGACCAAGGACCCTGTTGCCGTTCGATCGGATGGAACGGCGCGCAGCGCTGTGACGCGGCGAGCGACTGCAGGGCGACGCGAGTGGACGATCACGGTGTCGGACCGGATGGACACACTGTTGGTCCGCGCACTGCGTGACCACTACGACGCGGCACCGGCCCGTCTGTTTCGCTTGCCGCTGTCTGGAACCGGAGAGCACCTCGACGAAACGGAGCGCAAGAAGTTGCCCGTGGTGCAGTACGTCGCGCGCCCGATCATCGAATGGCGTGGTCCGCTTTACGCGACCGCGACGGCCACGGTTGTCGAGCATGACGGCAACCTTGGTCCATGGGCCTGAGGTCAAAGAACCACGTCGTTTTCTTCGCAGAGGAGCGCAACGAGGGCGAGTTCGCCCCGTTGTTCTCTGATCGGGCTCGAATGGGTCTCAACGCTCTGGAGGCCTACGGCGAGACGCCTCAAATCGAGGCCGACTTCGAGTCGTTGCCGAATGAAGCAGGAACGTCCTCGACGTTTACGCCGGCGCCAGCTGATAGTGGTCGAGCTACTGCGAAGGTGACCATCCCGATGGCGCTGAAGGGTTCCGGGGATTCGAAGCGCGAGCCCGGATGGGCACGCCCGCTTCAGGTCTGCGGATTCCGTCGGGAGAACGTCTACCCGTTGCAGCGGCTGTCCGTCAC
>CBESZZ010000317.1:0-5267 GCA_965534055.1 uncultured bacterium
ACCAGGGCCGCAGAGGTAGCTCGATGCCATGTTGCCAAGCTGCGCGTTCACGAAACCAGGAATGATCGTCGGCAGCGGTGAGCTACTCAGGATCAGGTAGGTGATCGAACTATTCGGGCAAGTGTTTGGACCGGTGCCCTGGTGGACATAGAAACGCTGGGTCTTGCCGGTTTGCAGTTCTGCGACCGTCACGAGTGTGGGCTCGACCGGATCTTCAAGATCCACCATTAGTCGACCCGTGCCGTTGCCCATCGCATCTTCCACGGTGATGCGGTGACCGCCCGCGGTGAGGCAGTTGGGTGGGTAGATGCAGATCTCTTCGGAACTGCGGATCACGAAGTAGCCACGGCCGAGATCGCATGGATCGATCGACGTGCCGCCGAAGTTCACCGCGGTGACTTGATCGAGTCCGCATCCGGTGATCACGAAGCAGCCGTCCGTCACCGTCTGCAGCTTTTGGCGTGCGCCCATCTGCGGTGCAATTTGCGGCACCGAGGCGACAGAGAAGGTGAAGTCGACGTCTACGTCGGTGTCGGTCAGCGCCGGGCCTGAGTTGGGCTGGCTTGTGACGGTGATGTCCATGTCGAACGCAGCGCCTTCTTCGATTCGACGGCTCGCGCCGTAACCGAACTGTGCGGCGGGTCCGCGCAGCGCGACGTTGAGGCGTGCGCCGACCAGGTCACCACGACCGTCGAGCCGGCCGGTGATGGTGTCGAAATAGCACCACACCGATGGATCGATTGGGCCACCGTTGGCTTCCAGGAAGCTGGACGCGAACGAGGTCAACGGGGAACCGGTGGGCGGGTAGTTGGCGTCGCCGGGCTTGCTTCGCCCCGAGAACTCCAGGTCGACGACGAATCGGCAGTTGGGGTTGCTGCGTGCGGCGATCTCGCCGGCGACACGCACCGTGCCTGAGCCGTCATCTGCGCGAACGAACGCGGGGGCGATGAAGTCGTATTCGCTACCGCAGCCCAAGTTGGCGAACCGGAACGCGTAGGTCGTTGTGCCGGGCCAGAATCCGGGTTCGAAAACCGAGCCTTCAGCGGAGACGCAATCCACCACGATGTCGAGGTTGAAGTCACCTTCAGCGACGGCGAGCGGAGCTCCCGTCGTTGGTTGCGAGACCACCGTGAAATCGAGCCATCCCGACGCACCGTAGTTGTCGTTCTTCTGGTTCGCACCGTAGCCGACCTGGAACGCCGCGCCGCGACGCACGATTGAGAGCTCCGCACCGGCCAAGTCTCTGCGCCCGGTCAATGTGCCGGTGGTCGTGGCGTAGTAGTACCAAGTGGCGGGATCGATCGGGCCACCGTTCGCCGCCAGGGAGCTGGCAAAAAACGGGTTGGTCTTGGGGCTACCCATCGGCGCGGCAAACGTCAGCCCACCAAGGTCGACTTCTGCATCGAACACGCGGTTGGAATCCGATTTGCTCACGAATCGACCGGTGAAGCGCGCGGTGCCCGCAGCGGCGTCTTGGGTGAATCGTCCATCACTGGCAAACACCCAGAGCTCCTGGGTGTCCCAATACATGGCGTGGGAACCGCCCGATGGCCTGAGCGCGTCGTTGACGACGGCGCGTGTGGCGTTTGCGGTGACGGGGACGGACGAGTCTTGCGCTGAGAGAGTTGCGGCTGTGCAGAGACAAACCACCAGCGAGGTTCTGGCGAGCATGGCGTTTCCGGGGTTAACAGGTGTGTGCGGCGATCGGAGTTGACTGCCGCGCCTGCAATCTAGGTCGGCCGATTGGGGCGAAATTGGATCGAGGGGCTGAAATTCAGCGGCTTGACCGGCTGGGGAGGGATTACTCGCGGTGCTAAGGGTCCATGGGCTCCGGTCTGGATCTCTTGGTCCGGCAATGCCTCAGCAGTCGCGGAAGCCTGTGGAGACCCCGTGGTGAGGCTGCCGTGGCCGTTCCCGGGCTCCGAGAGGCTTTGCCAAACCTGTGTCCGAACCCGCAATCAACGAGAAATGGTCGGATACTGGTTTCGATTGGCCAGCATCCTAGCGGTCAACAGATCTAGGTCAGGCCTACCCTGTTCCTATTGCCCTGCTCCAATCGAATTCGATCGGCCATGACAAACACCTCACGTCTCTATTCTGTCCGATCGTCGCTATCACCCATTGTACGCAGGACCCGATCTTTGGTTCTGCACGGGGTAGGCCTGGCCGTTCTTGCTTCCACCATGCTCGTTGCGAATGGCGCCGCGCAGGCTCAGTTTGCCCCGAAGAACGGGGTGCATCTGAACACCGGCCTGCCGTGGAACGTTCCGTTCCACCTCAACGGTTTTGCGACCGGGGACATGGATGGGGATGGCGACCTCGACGTGGTGATCGCGTCGGATGAGTCGTTCCATAGCGTGTTCTTGAACGATGGAAGCGGTTCGTTTCCCGATCAAGTGCGAAGCGCTCTGTCTGGGCCGCACCGACATGTGGAACTTGCGGACGTCGACGGTGACCTGGACTTGGATGCGATGTTTTTCCCTGGAGGTTCTGCGAGCTACAACGTGACCAACGTGGTGCTGGCTCTGAACGATGGTACCGGCTTGCTCGTGGGATCCGGGTCAATTCCCATGGTCCGTGGGCGCGCCAAGGGGTTCGGGCTGGGTGATATGGACGGGGACCTAGATCCCGATGCGTTCATGGTGATCGATGGAGTGGTGCACGTTTGGGAGAACACCGGGTCTGGTGTCTTCGTCGATCGAACAGCCGCCGCACTTCCCGGATTGTCGGTGAATGTAGATCACGGCTACCTGTGCGAACTGAACGGGGATGGCACCCCAGACGTCGTGTTGGGTCGACAGGCGCAGGTTTGGCTCGGAAATGGAACCGGTCAGTTTGTTCGCGCGACGCAACCACCCCTCCCGGCACTTGTGGACTTCGTTGCCGACTTCAATGGTGATGGCATCGACGACCTAACCGGCGGAGGCAACATCTACCTCAACAACGGAACGGGGCTGGGCTACACGGCCGTGGGCACCAATTCTCTCTTTGGGATCGGTATGAGCGTCGCGGATCTCAACGGAGACGGCCGGGTTGAAGTCATCGGACCTAGCCATGAAGGCTTCACTTCGGAGATCTCGATCTTCAGTGCGACGCCCGCATACAACTTTGTCAACGTGACGGCTGCGCTGCTTGAACCGCACGTCACCATCGATCGGACGGTCGGTTTCTCTTATGGCTGCCATGCTGTCGCCGATCTCGATGGCGATGGCGATCTCGATCTGCTCACCGGTGGCGCTGAGGGGCGAAACGGTTCGTCGACGACGGTCGGCGTGCCGCCGCACGTCTTGTTGAACACAGGCGCAGCGCCCCTCGTCGATGGTGCACGTTCGAGGTTCCCGTTCTGGCAGGGAAGCGTGACCGCGATTGCCGCGGGTGACGTGGACGGCGATGGCGACGTGGATGTCTACATGAGCGATGCGCATAGCACGCTTTGGGTTCAGGGAGATGGCTTCTTCGAAGAGGAACCACTGCCTGTCAGCGCAGGCACGGCTGGAGCTGCAGAGTTTGTCGACGTGGACGGCGATGGTGACCTAGACCTCATGTCCGCGCGAGGATGGCATCCACTCACGCCGACGATCGCAGTGCCGCCGGCCCTCTCTTTGAACGACGGCAACGGCAACTTCACGGATGTTGCTGCTTCGCACATGCCTGCCGGGCTGATATTGACGGGATCCGCGATGGCGATTGGCGACGTGGATGGAGATGGGGATCTGGATGCCGTGTTCGGCACGCAGGATCCGCAGTATGGCTCCGGTGCTGGAGCGCAGGACGTCCTGTTGTTGAACGACGGCACGGGGCATTTCACCGACGCTTCCTCGCAGCTGCCCAGCAAGGTTGTCGCCACGCGTGCGGTGTTCCTATTCGACTACGACGCCGATGGAGATCTCGATCTGGCGATGCAGAACGGCCTGTTCGGTCTGCCGCCGGCGGGTGAAGCCCTGTTGCTCTACACGAACGACGGAGCGGGCAACTTCAGCGACGAAACCGCTGTGCGGGTGCCACCCCAGAACCAGGCTTCCTATCTTTCTGTCGGTGACATCGACGGTGATGGTGACGTCGACTTGGCTGTTCCGGGAACGGTCTTCGCCAACAATGGGTTCGGCTACTTCGCTCTGACCGCAGGCACCACGAATGCGATTCAATACGCGGACCTGGACCAAGACGGACAAGCGGATCCCATCGTGCTACAGGGCGGCACCTACGTGATTGGCGCGCAGAGGTTCACGGTCGGTAGCAACCCGTTTGATCATCGTGCTCTGCTGGTCGACCTGGACCAAGACCAAGACCTCGACTTCATCGTGGCTAACGTCGCGCCGTTGAACAGCCCTGCGTTCAGCACATCGCATGCGGCGGTCTTCTACAACATGCGGCGCGACTTGGACGTTGGCACGTTGCCGCGCATTGGTCAGCCGTATCAGCTGAAGTTCCGCGCTGCGAATGGAGTTTCGGGAGCCAGCGTTGCTGTTCCGGTGATCTCGTTCGGTCTCGCGGCGGCACCTGTCTCGCTGCCCCGGCTTGGGGTCTTCCAGCTGGATTCGATCACCGCAGTGACGCTGCCGTTGGTGCAAATCTTGAATGCTGATACTGAAGCCCAGTTGGCCTTCACGATCCCCGCATCGACCAACCTGGTCGGCCTGGAGCTTGCGAGCCAGGCATTGTTCATTCCCGTGGGAAACGAGAGTGCGTCGCACTTCTCGAACGCCTTGATCCACGACGTGCTGCGCTGATCCTCAGTGGCTCTGCATTCGCTCGCGCAGCTGCGCAATCGCTTTGTGATACAGCGCGCGGGCGGAGTCTCCGCTCTTGAGCTCAAGCTCTGTGGCGACTTCAACGAACTCCATGTCGAGCACCAAGCGGCAGTAGACGACCTCACGCAAGGTTTTGCCCAGCGAGAGCAAGGCTCGCTCGAGTTCATCATCGAACTCGCCACGCATCAGCTCTTGGCTTGGAGTACCGCGGCCATCGATTGGAGAGTGGACGGCCAACGTCGTGACGCCCAAGTCGGCGCGACGTCGGACTTCGCCACCGCCTCGCTTTTGGGCCCGGGCTCGACGGCGCGCGTTGCCGACTTCACCGTCGACGAACCGCGACAGCCAGCAGATGAAACTGCTCTCGGATCGGGGCGTGAACCCATCGAGTTTCCGAAACGCCGCCATCAGGCTCTCTTGGACGATGTCATCGCAGTCGACGAGATCCATGAGCGATTGCCCCATCCGCAGAGCGACCAGTCCGCGCACCCGTGGGGCGTACCGTCGATACAGCTC
>CBESZZ010000318.1:0-5262 GCA_965534055.1 uncultured bacterium
ACCAAAGTCATGGGGTGGTCGCCACGTCGTGACCGGAGTTCGCACCGCGTGGTCCGCGGCTTCGTCAAAAACTCCGGCGTCCGCTTCGGGCAGGTCGTCCGCGATCAGAATCTCGGATGGTTCAATGCGCGCGATTTCATCGCCCAGCCCATCAAGATCGCACTCCGTGCAGCGGAACGCGCCCGTAGAGAGATCAACCCACGCCAAGCCGGCGCGCCGTGTGCCCTTTCGACTCTTGCTGAAGAGGAGCGCCGCCAGGTGGTTGGGGCGATCGTCTGGAAGCAGTGAGTCTTCGGTCAGGGTGCCGGGGGTGACCACCCGAACGACCTCGCGCTTCACCACACCTTTGGCGTCCTTGGGCGATTCTGTTTGTTCGCAGATGGCGACCTTGTGGCCCGCCTGCACCAGACGCTTCAGGTAAGTCTCGAGCGCGCGCACGGGGATGCCGGCCATGGGGATCGCATCTTCACCCTTGCTGCGGCTCGTCAGTGCGATGCCCAACGAGCGACTCGCTGTCTTGGCGTCCTCGAAGAACAGCTCGTAGAAGTCGCCCATGCGAAAGAACAGCACCGCATCGGGGTGTGCAGTCTTCGCGGCCGCGAACTGTGCCATCGCGGGAGTGCGTGATGCCGCGCGAAGCAATGCCGGCGATGCCGCATGGCGTCCCCCGCGATTCGCTGGACTGGCGCTGCCGTTCGATGACGGGGGCGGTGACGGCGGTGCGGCGTTCGGAGTCTTGTTGGCGGCGCCGGCCGACGCCTTGGGGTCCTGCATAGGTTGCGTGCCGTCGGTCACGATTTGCCCACCCGCGCGCCTGCTTCTTCGAGCACGACTTCTGCTGCATGCAACACGTCCGCTTCGGTTGTGTCATGGCCGAACGAGAACCGCACGACCTCTTGTGCCTGCTGTGCAGACAAGCCGATCGCCGCCATGCCTGGGGGCGCCTTGGGCTTGCCCTTTTGCTTGCCGCCAGGGCCGTCTTTGGAATGGCACGCGGCGCCGGTGGAGAACGCGATGCCGCGCTTGGCGCACCGTGCGGCGAGCGCCTTCCCGTTCACTCCTGGGATGCGCAACGGCAGAATGTGCGGCAAGACCCGTGACTCGTGACCGAGCACGCACAGGTCAGGGAAGCCTTCCGCCAACTCGTCCTGCATCGTCATGCACAGGCGGCGCGTGTGGTCTGCGCGGCTGCGGTGGTTGGTGAACGCTTCTTCCGCGGCAGTCGCGAACGCCGCCACGCCCGCGATATCTTCTGTGCCACCGCGCATCCCGCCTTCCTGACCACCACCACGCTGCATCGGCACCAGCGCAGCGTCCGCGCCAAGCGCCAAGAACCCGACGCCACGAGGCCCGTGCAGTTTGTGCGCGGAGACCGCGACTGAATCGACGCCGACTTCGGCGATGTCGAAGGGCAGCTTTCCGTAGGTCTGCACCAAGTCGACATGAATGTGGGCGACGGGTGCGGCGCGACGAATCGTGCTGACAAGCTCTTCGAGTTGGGCCAGCGTGCCGAGTTCGTTGTGGCCGTGAAGGATGGACACGGCATGCACATCTCGACCCAATCGATCGAAGAGCGCTTCAGGATCCATGTCGCCGTCGGGCGTCACGTCGACAAGCTCGAGCTTGTGGCGATGCACGGACAGGATCTCGGTGAGCTGCAGCACCGCTGGGTGGTCATTGATTGCGGCCAAGACTCGCCCGGGTGATTTGCGCGCGACGGCCCCGACCAACGCCAAGAGGTCTGCTTCGCTACCGCCCGAGGTGAAAATGAGCTGACTGGCGGCCAACGTCCCGCTCAAGAAGTCGCGGGCATCCGCAAGGACCCGCTTCGGGCCGGTGCCGAACCCGTGCGTGCTGGACGGATTGCCAAAGTGAGTGGCCCAAGTTTCAGCGTAGGCCCGCACCGCCGCCGGTGATGCCGGGGTGGTGGCGGCGTGGTCCAGGTAGACGGATGCGTTGGGGTGGGCCATGGGCGCGAAAGCATCGAACAGGCTCCGCCAAAAGTCATGGGGCGTGTTCCGCATCCTGTCCGGCTTCACAGATTCGGGGGGATCTGCCGATGAACTGCCCATGGTGTGGGTGCTCACAGGTTGGGTGGTGGTCGCGGTCCTAGTGGCCGGTTTGCACCACCGAATGCAGGTTCGCACTCGAGAAGCGCTGGGGCTCGCAGGAGCCAGCCCGCGGCCGGAAAACGTCACCGACGGAACGGACGCACCGCGGGTCGAAGCGTTCGTTTCCGACCTGAAAGACGTCCTGCTGACTCGTCCGGGAGTTGCCTTCTGCGGCATGGTGCCGGGGCGATTCGCGGCGGTGATCGAGGTGGAGGGGCAAGAGACGCCCGTGCCGCTTCAGGAGGTCTTCCGGCACGCGGAGGCGTTCCCCGAGGCTTTTGAGCAGATCGTCGATCGCTTGATCGACGAGATCACGGAGATGGGCCTCGATGAGCACGTCGATTTTGCCCTGGCGGAAGTCGCCCTCGATCTGATGCCTCAGGTGCGATCGGAGGCATTTGTGCAGGCGCAGGGGCGGTTTGGCGATGGTGGGCTCGTGGCGAGGCCGCTCGCGGAAGGCTTGATGACCTGCTACGTGGTCGACGACTCGCGAACTATGGTGTTCGTCTGTCGCCAAGATCTCGCGAACTGGGGTCTCGACGTGGATGAGCTGCATCGCCTGTCGCTGCGCAATTTGGAACGAAGAGTCCGGAGTTCCGGAAGCGTTGCGGATGGGCCTGGGTTGGCTGGGCGCCCGCCCGCGGCCGACGAGATTCTGCCCGGAGTGATCCTGCCGCGCCGAGCCCATGACGATCGAGTCGTCGTCCTGAACACTGAGGACGGATATGACGCGGCGCGCCTGCTGCTGCTCGATCCGCGTCGCTGCGAAGATTTATTGATGGCGGTGCCTGACCGCGACTTCCTGTGGATTGGCAGCCGGACCATCGCGTCGACCGCGGTCGAGCCCGGCACCGTCCAGGATCGAAATGCCGCCATTGGTACCGCGATTCCACGGGATCTCGAGGCTCTGGAGGAGGCAGTCGCGGAACTGTTCGCCACCGCTGCGCATCCGGTGTCGGACCAGATCTGGAATCTGAGTCCGACTGGTCTTCGGGCTGTCCATTCTGCGGCTGCCGTGGTTCCCTAGAACGGCATACCAACGCTGGATGACCCGACCGGTGGTCGCACGGACCACCCCCATCTCGACTCGCGACGCGAAACCACTCTGGAAGATGACTGAGACTTCGCTGTCCACCGACGAGTCGGTGTTGAGCCCGCACTCGGGAAGCTGGTTGTTCCGGCTGATTGCTGCCGCGCTCGCAGGAGTGCTGGTTTGGTGGCACCACGAGCTGTCGGAAGCTCTGCAGGCTGCGGGTGCCTACTCCACCTACAACGTGCTGTTCGATGCGGACTGCAACATCCGGCTGGAGAACTTCTCGATGGGGTTTGGCGCGGACGCGGTCAGCTTGAGGCACCCCAACTTGACGTTGCTAGTGCATGGCCTGGTGAGGTCGCTGGCGATCGTTGGTCAACTCATGGGGTTGCTGCCAGAGGGTTCGAGCATCGAATTCCGATTGAGTGCGGCGGCGTGGGTGCTTCCCGTCTGCTCGGGGATTCAATTCTTCGCGCTCGCGCTGACGTTCCGCGCCCTTGGGATGGCCGTGGCCTTGGCCCTGGGGTGCGCCGCCGTCGCCGCGATGAGCTTTTCGCAGCTGGTGTTCGGCTCACTGATCGATCATTTCGCGATCTCCGGATGTCTTTTGGCGATTGCTGTCCTGCTCACCGTGTCTTGGGTGCGGCGCGCAGAAGTGACCGATGACCGGACTGTGCGACGCTTGCCGTGGATTGCTGTGGTCACCGCGGCGATCGCAATCACCTCGGTAAACTGGGTTGCTTGCCTGCTGTTCTTCGCCGGTGCTGGCTTCCGGTTGGGAATTGGCTTTCGCAAGCTGGTGGTCGAAGGCAGCTTGATCCTGTTTGCGGCCATCGTGCTCAACGGTGCAGGCATCGGGTTGATGGCCGCGATCCAAGGTTTGACCAAAGAGATCGAACTGGCATCGACGTCTGAGTTTGCCGATCGCTACGTGACGAACGACCCGCTCGAACGCGCGTGGCAATACCCGCAAGCACTCAGCGACACGTTCGCTCCCGCTGCGTTGATGGCACGTCCGAACCCCGTCGCGGTGCAGGCCGGCATGCCTGAGATGCCACAGATTTCGGTCGCTTCGGCTCCGGAAGAGGGCAGGGCATGGCAGGCGTTGGGGTGGGCTTGTCTCGGCCTTGCTGCCTTTGGCGCGGTGTGTGGCTTGGTCGGTCGGCGCGTGCGCTTCATGGCGTGGCCGGCGCTGGCTCTCGTGGGCATCAACGGCGTGATGCTCGCCATGTGGGGAAGCGAGTTGTTCCTCTACTCCCAGCAGTGGCTCGTGCCGTTGTCGGTTCTGGTCGCTCTGGGGATCCGCAGGGTTTCAGGCGCGGCGCACGGGGATCCTGCACCTTCGCAGTGGCGTACCGTGGCACTGTCGGTCGTGCTGTGGGGTATGGCTGCGGCTCTGGGTTACCACAGCGCGATGTTGCTGCAGTCGATCGGCGGCCTGATCGGCTCACACTGATCGACGCACACTAAAGAGTGGGCGCGGCCCGAGTGATGTGGTCGCTACTGCTCGCCCAGCTACTGCTCGCCCAGGTCGATGCGTGTGGTCCCTGGCACTTCGAACAGGACGGCTTCTTCGCGGCTAGGAACCAAGAGCCGGTACGAGCCACGCGCGAGCCAGACCGTTCGTGACGTGCGGCGCTTGGGGTCCTGGTCCAGCTTCATGGCGACTGGAGAGCGGTTTGGCTTCCATGTCGGTGCATCCACGCGCCTGATCGTCGTGATTAGCCGATCTTCGACGTTGAAGTTCACAATCGCGATGGCCTGCACGAAGAGCTCAGCGAGGACCATTTGCGGTGCGTTGGCATCGCTCTCATCCGCGCCTGCCTTGACGGTGATCGCCTGCTCTGTCCAGAAGCTGTAGCGGGCGGCGTTCTTGGTGGCTGCGGTGCGAAAGGTGTAGTTGCCCGGAGCGAGACGGAGGGTGGCGAGAAGCGGTGAGTCTCCCTCAGCCGACTCCGGAATCGTCACACTCTGAGCGGCGTGCACCGCGCCGGTCTGCTTGTGGAACGCCACGACGAACACTGATTCGGGACGGAACGAGGTCGTTGCCAATTCGATCGAGACCTGCACATCGACGGCTTGGGCGTTGGATGTCCATGACGTGCCGTCGGACCAGGC
>CBESZZ010000319.1:0-5242 GCA_965534055.1 uncultured bacterium
GCTATGTCCGTTTGGCGGATGCGTTGATCGGGCGCAGTCAACCGGCGCGAGCGGCCGCGAGTCTGCGCTCAGCTCTGGTTGCATCCCCAGAACGCGTCGACGTACGCAACCGTCTGGGGGTTCTGCTTGCGCAGAACGGTCGCTTCGAAGACGCGCTGATCGAGCAGCGTTTGGTCGCCGACGCGCTTCCAAAAGATCTACGCGCTCAAACCAACTTTGCGACGACTCTCCTGCAACTCGGGCAGTTTGAAGCCGCTGCGAAGCGCTTCCGCCGCGCCCTGCAACTTGACGCCGACGACTTCACCGCGCGCTTTCTCCTGGGGCGCTGCTTGCTCGGAGTTGGTGACCGCGCGGCCGCGCTGATCGAACTGCGCCTTGCTGAGGCGTTGCGGCCCGATGACGCAGCCTTGAAAGACTCGTTGCGGCAAGCTGGCGGATGAATCGGCGGATGCGAATCCCCATTGGATCGATGCGCCGTCGCGTCTGTGCTGCTCGAGCGAGACCGTTGAGGCGCTGCGGGGGGGGGGGGGGTGACCTTGCGGTTTTTGTCCGAAACGGCGACCCACCGTTGAGCGGAGTCGCCACTTCAGACGCTGCCAGGTCGCGCGCGACATGCCGGGGTGGCCAGAGTGGCCCGCCGTCCAGATGTACAGTCCACCGTTTGGCTCGATGGAGCACCGCATTGGAGCTGCGGGATTGCCCTCGCCGTCACGCGGGATGAACCGGCCCAAGAAGTCACCGTCCACATCGAAGACATGGACGAAGCCGACTGCGGGATCAGCGATGAACACCCGCTGGTTGTGGATCGCGATCGAACGCGGATTCGTCATCTCGCCCGGTGCACGACCGTTGCCGCCGTAGCGTCTTTGCTGGTTGGTCCCATGTCGACAGCCGCGCAGGAGCCAATCCCGATTCCTGTGCCGGCGAGGAATGTGCGGCGTTCCATGATCAGCTCCTCGACGGGAAGGTTCCGGTCATGGCGATGCAGTAGTTCAACGGCATGGACGGCTGAACGTTGTTGTGCCCATCGCCATCGCCTGTGAATTGCACGGCCTTGTTAGCCGGTGCCCCGCCCGGCTTGCCCATCATGACACCTGCCGTGTTAGCGTCCTTCGGGTCATCGGTGGGTGCGCTCACGACGATGACGTGATTGTGCGCGGGGAGTTGGTTGACTTGAAGCGACTCCGTCTCGGTGCCGAATTTCTGGCCGAGGGTGCGATTCGAGAGTCCTGGACCGGTGCCTTGCTGCATGACGACACGGCCGCGAAGGTCCGGCAGCCCGAAACTGGATGTGCCGTCGCCGCCGTACGTCGTGCCAAGAAGCGAAAACAGTGCAGAGTTCTGGCTGATCGACAGCAGTTGCCCCTGGCAGAGTGCGAAGCCGCGCGGGGCGAAATTGCCGGCAAACAAGATGATTTGCCCGATGAATGGTTCCATGAGATGAGTCCCTCAGGTGTGTGAGTGAGAGTGGATGGCCACGGCTCCCCATTGGAGCTTCCCTTGCAGCGTGACCCAGTCTGCGAAGCTAGCGACCTGCGCGATGGGGAGGTGCGAGCAGAATCCAGCCCGTTTCTTGACCAGGATTGCCCGGGCGCTTCGGGGCTCATCATGGTTTGGCACCGAATCGACAAGAGGCTGCGGCACGGGTGGGTTGTGCGCGAATCCTGCGGGTAGAGGTGTTCGGGGAGTCTTTTCGGCGGATCGAACGTTCCGAAGCCTCCACGTGACGGAGCGGCCTGCTTGTCGGTCACGGTCGCCTGAAATTGACGCCTCTGCCGGCTAGGCTGATGCACTCATGCTTTGAAAATTGAAAGGCTCGGGTCGGCGTGTTCTGGCCCTCATCGTCGCCGCCGTGATCGGCGTGATCGCATTCGTCACCTGGAAAGATGGGGAAGATCCCCCGTGGTTCCTGCTGGGCGTTGCCCTTGTCTGGGTGGTGTTCGTGTTCTGGTCGTCGCGCAAGCAGCCGACCGCAGGGGAAGATCCCGCGAACGCGGGTGAGGGTTGAGCCCTTCCTCCCGCCGCGCCGTGAGCGCGGGAACCATTCAGATTCGAAAGTGACCTCGAATGCCCTGGGCGCTACACCGTCCCGGTCGCTATGCCGAGAAGCCCCCACCTGACGTTCATCCTCCGGCTACCTCATCGCGCAGCCGCCGGTTCCGTCCCCTCAATCGATTGTCTGCGCCAATGATCCGAGTTCGCGATCTGGTGAAGACCTTTGGCCAAACCCGCGCCGTCGACGGCATATCGTTCGATGTCGAGAAGGGTGAGATCTTGGGTTTCCTTGGCCCCAACGGTGCCGGCAAGACCACGACCCTGCGCGTGCTCGCGTGCTTCCATCCGGCGACGTCAGGGTCGGCTTCGGTTGCCGGGCATGACGTCTTCAAGGATCCGGTCGCCGTGCGTCGAGCGATTGGGTACTTGCCCGAGAACGTGCCGCTCTACCAGGACCTGCGGGTTGAGGAGTACTTGTCCTACCGAGCGGCGCTGAAGGGCGTGGCTCGCTCGGAGCGACGGTCCGCCGTCGGCCGCGCGATGGAGCGTTGTGGAGTCACGGAAGTGCGCCGCAAGCTGGTTGGAAATGTGTCCCGTGGCTACCGCCAGCGCGTTGGATTGGCCGATGCCTTGGTTGCGCGACCACCGGTCTTGATCCTGGATGAGCCGACATCGGGACTGGACCCAAACCAACGCGTGCGGATCAAAGAGCTGGTTCGCGAACTTGCGAGCGAGCACACCGTGCTGTTCTCGAGCCATATCTTGAGCGAAGTCGAAGACGTCTCGAACCGCATCTTGGTCATTCACCGTGGCACGATGCGTGCAGATGGCACCCCGCGGCAGCTCGTTGAGGAGCACTTGGGTCGTACGTTGGTGGTTGAAGCGCGCATGTCTGCTGCAGAACTGCAGGTGACCATGGCGGGCGTCCCCGGAGTCACCGAAGTCGTGATGGACGCGCCTGGCGGTGCCGAAGATGCCGGTGCTGAAGTGACGCTGTTCCATCGCGCCACCTGCGCGGTCATCCCTGGGGTTGACCCTCGAGACGACGCGTGGACAGCCCTGTCCACGCGCAATGCAACGCTCCGAGAACTGCGCCTCGAACAGCCGACCTTGGAGACGTTCTTCCAGCAGATCACCGCGGACGCTGTGGCGGACGACGCGGTGGCTGCGACCAAGTCCACAGAGGAGACTTCGTGAACACGATCCTCACGACGCTTGCCCGCGAACTTCGTGGCTATGCCACGAGTCCGGTCAGCTACGTCATCGCGGTGCTGTTCTATCTCTTCCGCGGAACCGAGGTTTGGACTCTCGCCAAGAACTTTTCGATCTACGGCGCGGACGCGGACATCTTTGCGGCCAGCTACTTCGGCTTGCCGAGCACGTTCATCATGATCGTGTTGGTGGCACCAATCCTGACAATGCGTTGTTTTGCTGAGGAGAAGCGCACGGGTTCGTTCGAGGTCTTGATGACCGCGCCCGTGCGTGACGGAGAGATTGTGCTGGGCAAGTGGCTCGCGGCGCTGATCTTCTACGCGCTGCTGTGGCTACCGACGATTCCGCTGCTTTGGATTCTCACCGGTGAGTCGTTCTTCGCGGCCGACCTCGCGTGGGCGCCCATCCTGACGGGTTACCTCGGGATGTTCCTGCTGTCGGCGCTGCTGCTTGCGGTGGGTGTCTTCACCAGCAGCCTCACGGAGAACATGTTGCTGGCGTCTCTGTCGGCCATGCTCATCAACTTCGCGTTCGTCGCAGGGATTCCCAGTCTGGGGGCTGCGCTTCGCGACGTGGTTCAAGAGAACTATTGGGTCCGGACCGTGTTCGAGAAACTGCATGTGATGGACCACCTGTCGGCTTGGTTCTCCCGCGGTCTCGTCGACACCAGCCTGATCGTGTTTTACGTGAGTGGAATCGGGTTCTTTCTGTTCTTGACGACTCTGAGCTCCAGGTCGCGCACATGGCGATGAACGTGGATACGACCAAACCTAGAAAGTCGGGCAGTGGACGCGGGCGTCGCTTGCTCGGATGGCTCTCGCTCTTCGTCGCTGCAACTCTGGGGCTCGCCATCTGGGGCCTGTTGGTGATGGTTGCCTCGCGCCCAGGGTTTAAGAAGCTCTGGGACCTGTCTCCGCAGGCGCGGTTCTCCGTGACGGAATCAACCAAGACGCTCCTGACGGATGTGTCGGAGACGAAGCGGGACATCACGTTTACGACGTTCTTCGCGCCGTTGCCGCGGGTCGGCAACTCGCCCGAACAACAACACCTGCTGTCGATCTTGACGCGGATCCGCAGCCTGACGGCGGATCTGCTGCGGCAATACGCGTACCTCGGCGGTCCGTCCGTCAAGGTCATCCATCTGGACCCCAGCGCGGACATTCGTCAAGCGCAGGCGTTGGCGGAGAAATACGGTCTCGGCCGCAGTGCCAACACCGTGGTCGTAGATGTGGGCGGTCGGTGGCGCGTGCTCGATGCGCGCTACGACATGGCGTCTATCGACATGGGTGGAGTGCAGGCCGGCGCGCCTCCAGGCCAATCCAAACGCCTCCCAGTTCTCGAAGCGTTCAAGGGCGAAGAAGCGATCTCTTCCGCGATCAAGGGATTGCTCGTCGAGGGATTGCCCAACGTTTACTTCCTACAGGGTCACCAAGAAGGGGACCTGCGTGAATCCGCGGCCTACGGCTACACCGCACTGGGAGCAGCTCTGCAGCGCGATGGATTCGTGGTGAAGGGTTTGTCGCGTCAAGCTGGCCAATCCAACCTAACGATTCCCGAGGACGCCGACATGGTGGCGATTCTCGAACCTCGTCGGCCGTTCCTGCCCGATGAGTGCGCGGCAATCGTGGACTACGTGAAGCAAGGCGGACGGCTGCTGCTCAACGTGTCCTACTTTCCAAACATCGCGGACTTCAACCCGTCGCTGCGTCTGCTGACCGAACCGCTTGGCTTCGTGATTGCTGAGGACGCCGTCTACAACCTGATCCCCCTGCCCGGCGCACCGGCTAGCGAACCGGGCGTTGGAGGGCGCCCTTCGGTGGCCAGCGTGCCGATCTTGCCGAGTCAGATGCATCAGGCCCATCCGATCACCAGACCCTTGGTGAACGACGGTCGCACGATTCGTTTGCAGAACGTCCGTCCGTTCGGCCGCGCAAAGGATCAACCCGAAGGTGTCCGCGTGGATCCGTCGTTGTTGTTGACCGGGCAGTGGTCATGGCTGGCGCTTCGACCGGACGGCATGAGTCCCGCCAGTTAC
>CBESZZ010000320.1:0-5240 GCA_965534055.1 uncultured bacterium
GTATGCCGGGTCCGCGCTCGCGCTCAGTGCTTGATCAAGGTCCGAAATTGCATGGAGGATGGCCGTCATGGCGAAGGACCGTAGCGCCCGGACCGGAACCGCTCCACGCATCCTGCTCGATCCAGTGCTTTCTCATGGCGAAGTTTGGAAGGTTCCGCGGTGGAGCGGGGCTGGGGTGTCCCCGTGAAGGAGCGAGGCACCGCAACTTCGGAGATCTCTGTTCCGTCTTCGGATCGCAAATGCCGATACCTTGGCATGATGGGCACGGACCAAACTGGCAAGTGGACTCGATCCAGACCTAGCAGAGGCAGCGCGCGGATCGTCGCGGGAGGAGTCGCTATGGCGCTGGCACTCTTCGCCTCGTCTTGCACGAACTTTCATGCGGTCACACCCGGCAAGTTCTACCGCTCGGGGCAGCCGCGGCCTGGGCAGCTTGGCGCATGGATCGAACAGCTAGAGATCAAGACCGTGCTGCGACTGCGGGGTGGCGAACGTGGTGACTTGAAGTTTGACGCTAGCCACGCACCCGCAGAACGGGCGGGGATCGACTTTGTGCAGGTCCCGATGCGGGCAACGGCCTGGCCTTCCAAGACCCAGTTGCTCGACTTGTGGTGGGCGATCGAGAACGCGACACCGCCGATTCTCGTGCACTGCAACGGCGGCGCGGATCGCAGTGGTTTCGCGTCCGCCCTTTGGGTGCTGCAGCAAACCGGCGACCTGAACCAAGCGCGGAAACAGATCGACATTCGGTATTGGCATACCGGCTGGCGAGGATCTTGGCGGCTGCCGCGCGTGCTGGAGCTGTACGCCCCGTTCGCCTCGCGATTCAGCTTTCCTGAGTGGGTCGACCTAATCTATCGGCAGCCAGAAGGGTAGCTGGGACTGCACTCCGCGGGGCGTCCAGCGGTAGCTTCTGGGTCCCCGGTTGCTGGGAAGGGGCGTGGCCGGTGACCGGATTGGCATCTCATCGCGGGTGGGGCCAGAATGTCCGCAATGCTCACCGTCTTGCATGGCTCCGTGGCCGGTCTGCTGCACGTGGTGCAGGGACCGGACCACCTCGCGGCGCTCGCGCCGCTGACGTTGCAAAGCCGTCGACGTGGTGCACTCGCGGGTTTTTGGTGGGGGGTTGGGCACGGGCTTGGCGTGCTGGTGCTCGGCACGATTGGTTTTGTGCTGCACGCCACCCTCGACCTGCACGTGGTGTCGGTCTACGCGGAGCTGTTCGTCGGCATCTTGCTGGTTGCGGTTGGCGTCATGGCGTTGCTGCGGGTGTCGCGCTCGTCAGGTTCTGTTTCGGCTGTTGTTGCAGAAACCGGGCAACCACCTCGATTCCGCAGCGGTGCGTTTGGCTTCGGTGTCCTGCACGGCGCCGCCGGTGTGGGTCACTTGTTCGGTGTGCTAACCCCCTTGGCGCTCTCCCCTGGGGAGTCCGCGGTTTGGTTGGGCCTGTACCTGTGCAGCGCCGTTGCCGCGATGACCTTGTTTGGTCTGGGCATGGGGCACATGGCTGGTCGGGTGGAGAGTCGCACGCTGCGCGGTCTGCAGTGGGTTACGGGCACCCTCGCTGTGGTGGTTGGGTCAGCTTGG
Organism: uncultured bacterium; assembly: GCA_965534055.1. Taxonomy (GTDB): domain Bacteria; phylum Planctomycetota; class UBA1135; order UBA1135; family UBA2386; genus CBESZZ01. Next base: position 1,588 of record CBESZZ010000320.1, read on the forward strand.
ATTGCGACGGCGCTGGCGCCGTGAACACCTAACGCGCGATGTTGAGGCGAATCATCAGCATGGTGCGAGAGCAGGGCCTTGGTGCGGCTCTGAAGCATGCGTGGGCGAGCATGTCTCGTTCGCCTGCGGCTTCGATGGCCGTCGATGCGTTTGCGCAGGGCGGTGGTGGCGTGCTCTTGATCAGCGGTTGTCCGGGCGCGTCGTTCCGCTACCGCGCTCAACAGCCCGGTGAGCAGCTAGTCGCCGAGGCAGACTTGCAGGCGTTGGCACTTCCCGTGGGCGGGCTGCGTTTGAAAAAGGCGATCATCGCAAGCCATGGAATCATGCTGCATCGAGTGGCTTGGTCGGCGAGCACGCGCCGGCTGATGCGGATTGCCAAGGCTCGCCAAATACCCATCGTTTTCGACACCGACGATCGCGTGGTGCACCCGGACCACGTCGACGCGTTCTTGGCCTCGCGCGGAGAACTGCACGTGCAGGGCGCGCGCGCGAACTATCGACGATACTTCTCGGCTACGGCAAAGACGCTGGCCGCATGCGACGCGGTGACAGCGAGCACGGAGCCGTTGGCCCTAGAGGTGAGCCGATTGTTTCGAGACAAGGATGTGCGCTTGCTGCTAAACACCCCAACCGACGAGATGCTGCACGCTGGTGCAGCCGCCCACGCAGCGGCTCGCGCTGCCGGGTTGCCGGAGTTCGAGTTGGGTTACTTTAGCGGGACTCGCACCCATGACCGCGACTTGGCCGAGTGTGCAGATGCCATTTGCGCGGCGTTCATCGAACATCGCACTGCGCGTCTGCTGATCGTTGGTCCGGTTCAACTTCCCGAGCAGCGACAGCAGTTCGCAGAACGGATTGAGCATCACGAAGGGCCGGGATTCACCTCGCTCCGCTATGTGCCGACGACGGAGCGAGACCCTTCGTCGAAGGGAAGAGTCAAGTGAAGTGGTTCGAGTCTGGCGCGGTTTCGCGCATGGTGATCGCGAGCTCCGTCGGTGAAGTGGCCAAGAGCATCGACCCGGGAGTTGATGGCGAGGTCTGCGCTACTCCAACCGAGTGGCGAGAGTGCTTGCTGCGTTTGCTCGGACAACCGGAGCAGGTCGCTGCATGCGGCGTCAAGGCGCGTCAACGGGTCGAAGCGTGGGCGCAGCCAAACCGCGCCGCCAACTTGGACACGATGCTCGAGCTGTTCAAACTGAAGCCCGCCGACCGGAGCGGGGATGCGTGATCGTCGGAAGGCCGCTACTCGCGCGTTCGACTCAGCGAAAAACGCAATTCGGCACCGCCGCCAATCTCAAAGTGTTCGAGTCGAATCTCGACGTCTTTTGTTTGCCCGAAGGTAGACGGCGGCACCGCGAAGTTCGCTCGGTGCAGCGTGGATCCATGGTGCGTCCATTCTTCCAAGATGCACTGTCCATCGACAAGAACTCGCACGCCGTCGTCTGAAACCGTGGAGACCGTCCAGTTTCCTGGCGCCAATCGCAGCACGGTGGTCGCGAGCGTGCCGAAGTGTTCGCGACGTGTGCGCATTGCAGCGATTCCCGCATCGGTCCCCTCAAGCTTCAGGCCGAGCTCCATGGGGCCTGCACCGCCGAACGGGAACGCAATTTCATCCGTCGTGAAGTGCACGAAGGGCGCAGATTCTGCGGCCGCAAGCCATCGTTTGTGGCTCGGTGGTTCGTTGGGGGCTGCTGCGGGATCGGCTTCCCATGGGAAAAATCGAACCTTCCAATCGCAGCGAATCATGACGCCTCGCGAGTGCAGAGTCTCCGCGCCGGCTTGCGCGGTGAGCGCGTACGGCCACGCCCCCTGGACTCCACGGGGAGGAACGATGGCAATCGACACGCTGCCGTTTGCTTGGGGCTTCCCAACCTGCAGGGTCAAGCCCGCATGCTTGGCGCCTTCATCAAGCTGCACGCGCTGGAGCGGTAGAGCACCAAGAAACCGGTAGGTGTGCCGTTCTCTAACTCGTCCTGCCCACTGCAGCACCGGGTCGCGTTGATTCCACGGGAACCACGGCCCCATGATGATTTGGGAGCGATCACCGGCGGCGTGGGGCGTCCCCAGCGGCTGGTTGACGCCAAGGATCCCGGGATCGATCGAGTCCCGTGCAGTCTTCGAGAGTGCCGGTGGTTGCTTGGGCTGGCGTTCGGGGATTCGAGAAGCGACGTTCCCGGTCTCCACAAGTTTTTGGCCGACGCTGTAATTGTTCCGGAGCATCTGTGGCTCGAGTTTTACGGGCGCGTTCCGTCCGCGAAGTTCCACCGCGACACGATCGTCTGTGAATGTGTTCCAGCCGATGACTGATTCGCCTAGGCCACCGTCCCCATAGTTCGCTTCGGTCCATGGCAGCTTGGCAAGATGGCCCAGCGGATCCCAGAACAGATGCACACCGCAGGCGTTGTTTGAGAACGTGTTGTTCTCAACGCGATTGTCGCGCCCATGCTCGATGTTGACGCCGCCACGCTCAACGCCTGAGCCACGGTCGCCGTTGGCTTCAAAGTGATTGCCGTAAATGTGGGTGCGCTGCGAGAAGCCCGCCCAAACGCCGCAGATCCCGTTGCCGAAGAATCGGTTCGCAGAGATCGTATTGTCGAAGGAGAACGTCAGTTCCAAGCCGTGTGCGGAGCTGAAGCTGCAGTCGTTGTTGGTGAACGTGTTGCGGTTGCAGCCTTTGCCCGCGTAGTCGAAGGGCGCCTTGTTCATCCCGGAATGATCGGGTGGCGGATGCTCACCCAATGCTTCCCGCCCCGCGAAGACAAAGATGCCATCACCGCAATGGGTCGTGCTGTTGTGGGCAATCAAGTTATCCGTGCACTGCTCGAACATCAGCAATCCTGCGGAGTCTTGCCCTCGGTTGTAGATGCCGTGGCTGTAGCCGCGAATGCAGTAGTCCAACGCGTTGCGGGAGATGATCGAATGGGTGCTACGCCACAGTCCAATGCCCCAACCCGACAGATACGAGAAGTCGTTGTCGCGGGCGATGCCCTTCGTGACTCCTTCAAAGAGCAGCCCGTTCTGACGCTTGCGGGCACGGCAACGCTCGACAACAACGTCCGTGGCGTTGCGAACACAAATCCCAGCTCCGTAGTTCTTCGCCCATTCGCCGCCGTCGTTACGGTGTGGCCATAGCCAGTCTTCGCTAGCCTCGGCACGCTGCGTGGACGCAAGTCGGAATGCGTAACCTTCGCTGACGTCGCAATCCTTGACGACCAAATTGTTGGTGCCGTTGGCCAGGATCCCGACCTTGTAGCGATGAACACGCGCGTCGCGCAGCGTGACGTTGTTGCCGGTGATTCGAATCCCGATGCCGGTTTTGAGATCCCATTCACCGACCTGCGCGTCTGATCGTAGGGAGGCGGAGTCGGGGTGGAACGCGACTGTGAGATTGTCGCCGGTCACGTGGAGCACGCCGTTGCCGTTGTCATCCGGGATGAACGTGTTCTTGGCGATGCGGATTAGGCACGACGTGCGGATTTCGATGTCGTCGCGGTCCACGGTGACCACCGGTAGCGGCTTTGGCGGTGGCGGCGGCGGTTCCTGCGCGATTGCTGGGGTCAGCGATGCGGTGAGAATTGCGGGGAGGTTGACCCGGATGCGCTGCAGTGTTGAAGCGTAGCGAGGGGTTGAATCGCGACCTTTCGGACAAGGGT
>CBESZZ010000321.1:0-5235 GCA_965534055.1 uncultured bacterium
CTTGTTGGCAGGCACCTCAATCCGAGTATGCCTGGCGCCGCCGTCTTCGTGTTGAACCCAAATCTGATGCGTTCCAACCGGAAGTGAACCACGCAGAAATCCTTCGCTGTCGGTCGTTGAGAGCGACGAAGCAACAGAACCTTCGTGCACGGAATGCGGCCACATTACGTGCGCCCCCGCGAGCGGACGGTCCCGCCCGTCAACCACGGGGATTTCGACCAACGTGGAACGCAGGTGCTCAAGTCTCACGACGCCTCCACGGGCGGCGATGCGATGTGGTTCGAACACGCGGGCGTTGCGGTGCGCCAGCGCGCGAATGCGTACCATGATTGGCTCTGACCCGCGCGGTCCGAGTTCAATCTCGCCGTTGGCATTGGCGCGGTGCGTCTGGGTGATCTTCGCATGCAGAGCCAATGGGATAGAGCTCGTGTAGGTCCGGGTGACATGCGGCGGAATGATTGCGTCAGCCGTGAAGAACTCCGCGACGACGTCGCTCAGCGTGCCACCACCCGCGGACACCACCTTCAGCATCCAACGCGGTTGTTTGAGCGCGGGCAGCGTGCAGGCAGAGGCCATTGGCTCAAGCGTCGCGCGATCGTCAGTGATCTTGGCCGCCCAGCAGCCTTCGGCCCATGCGGCCGTGGGGATCAGCCGGTACCTGTCGTGATAGAAGGCATCACGATTCACCGTTGCCTGGAAGGGGGAGCGGCCGCTTCGCCAAAGCCCGGTGACTTGCTGCACCGTTTCTGGCGCTTCGATTGCGACTAGGCGAGACCGGTCGCTCACCGCGCACTCGAGCTGGACGATGTTGGGTCCATCGACGGGTAGTGGCAGCAACACGACTTGCGAGTAGCCGGGTGCGAGCAGCGTGCATTCGCGCTTGAGCAGGGCCGCTTCGCTTGCTCCGCGCGGGCCAAACTTGACGTGCAAAAGAGCGAAGTCGTGATTGGACTGTCGCATCTGCCATTCTTCAAAGGCGGCGGATAGACCGCTTCGGCTCACGAGCGGTTGAATCCATGATGCCCTGCCTTGGTTGTCGAGCGGGACTCGCCCCGTCGGAGTCTGAACCACCGATCCCGCAGGTGCGCGTAGGAAAACAGCTTGGATCCGACCCGAGGGCTTGACGCGGTCCAGCACGACATCGCTTCCGTCGTAGAGCGCGAAGCTCTGCGTCCAATGCTGAAGCTTTTGAAGGTGAGGGATGAACCCTTTCGCGCGCACGTCGATCATCACGCAATAGCTTGTGGGATAGCCGAGCCCGCGAAGCGAAGGATGAATATCCATCGCGTAGTCGCCGTTCTGATCGGTCGTAGCGAACGGGAACGGGTGATTCGTCAGCAGATACTGCACCGCGGACAGGAAGTTTTCGCCAAGGTCCTGCTCGACCCGCAGCTCGACGATCGCGCCGACGATCGGCTGGCCCTGCGGATCGCGAACCGTGCCCCGAACCGGTGGATAGACGGCCTTGGCTGCAGGAGGTTGTGCTGCTTGCTTTGGCTGAACCACCGCAGGTTCTTTCGCTGCCGGAGGATCAACCGTGCACTGTGCGAAAGCCAGTGCAGCAGAGGTCGCATGCCAGGCGGTTCGCGTGACGACGCGCCGTGAAATTGCGGACACGAAAGACCGCGTCATGCGCGTTGCGCAAATGGATCGAAGCATCGGTTGCGTTGAGGTGGTTCGCGACTCCGGGCGAACACTGGGTGCTTCGGGGGCTGCTCAGAGCATACCTCGGGCGTTGACGAGCGTTTGCTAGCCAGGACTCATTGCTTCCGATCCACGCGCCGGCGAAGCCGGCACGCACCTTCGCCCAAGATCTGACCGGGGCAGGATGCAAACCGCGCCTCGGCTGTGCTTCTGCGCGTCTGTGGTCCTCAACCGATGTCGGGAGGACCTGCGAGCGAATGTCTCAGCGGGCACACGCACCGCAAGAGCGGTGCGGCCGCGAGCCACGCTCTAGAACCGATACAGCGGGCCGCGCTCGGCGCGGAAGACGTTCCAGTTGCGCGAGCCCATCGGGTCGCCGAGCTGCATCTTGAACACCATCTGTGGGTTCGTGCCGCGCGTCACTTCAAAGACCGACGCGTCGTTGGAGAGGGTCATTGAGAGGTGACCGCCGTCGCCGATCAGGACGTTGCCCGTGAGCGGCAGGTCTTGGCAGCTGCTCAGGAATGCGGAGAAGAACGTCTGGGGGGTGGAGGCGGGTTCGCCGTACTGCCACACCTGACGGACGGTCATCGCCGTCGCGTCGATTTCGTACTCCACACCGCGGCTGTACTGATCGTTGCGCGCCATCGGTGCTTCCGGCGGGATCGCGCGATTGTTGCCGTTGTCGTACACCATCAGGGTGCCGCGCGAACTGAGGTTCGCGTGGTGCTGGTGGAAGGGGTAGCTGAAGTTGTCGCCCACTGGGTTGAGCAGCTTGGTGGCGAGGTTGCCGGTCCAGCGGCGCGGATCACCCAGGATCCAAACAACTTCGTTGGTGACGCGCTGGATCTTGACGATCGCGTCCTGGTGGCGCAGCGAAACGATGTAGGCGTCGTCGCGATGGTCGTATTCCAGCGAGTTGCCGTGGGCCCAATCGCGCGTGCGGGTGGAGTTGTACGGCGGGTTCCAGAACCCATTGAGCGAGTCGTAGGTCATCCGGTATGGATCGAGGATGTCCGTGAGCCGGATGCGGTTGACGATGGTGCCGTTACGGCGCATTTCGAGGATCACGTCGCCGACAGTTTCTGCCAGCGGCTCGGTCATCGAGGGGTCAACTTCGTCGATTGGGTAGTTCGGGAGCATCCGCTGCTCGCTGCCCAAGAACGACATCTCGGCGCCGGTTGAGATCGGCAGATCGAGGAAGTCGTGGTGCACGGTGTCGGTATCGAGCGTCGTGGCGCCGGGTACCGAGAACCCCGACAGCAAGTCGGTCACGAAGGCGAAGGAGGCGTTGCCGAGCATGTCGACTTCGGTCAATCCGAAGCGGCCGATGTTGATGACGACGCTGCCCTGCGGACGCAGTTCACCGAACAGCGTGAAGCCGTTGAAGTTGATGTCCTGCGTGCCGTCGAGGTACCAAACAACTTCGCCACTCGCATCGAGCATGATGACGAACGACGGAAATGGCGGCGTGAACGACATGGCGCCCAGCAGAGTGATTCCTGGTTCCATCGCCGCGGACTGACTTTGGGTGACGGTGATCGGTGGGAAGAGCGCGGGCAGCGGCGGGGACGCGAAATTGAACACCGTTGGGTGCACAGTCTCGCGGCCGTCTTGATCGCGGATCATCACCATCACGTCGTGCGAGCGGTTGGGTCGGAACCCGACGACCGCGAGGCCAACATGCCGCTCAGCGAAGTTCGCGGTGACCTGGTGACTGTCGTCGTGGATCCCATCGAGAATTCGTACGAACACCTGCACTTCGCGGTCAGCTTCGACGGCAAGGCGCATCGCCATCGGCACGAGCGGGTTGTCGTTGGGGATCAGCGTCGGCGTGCCCAGGAAGACCGGACTGGTCGAGATGGGCGGAGTAACGGACGTGGACGATCCTCCATCACAGGCGAGTGGCAGTAACGCTGTCAGAACGACGAGTGGGGTGAGAAGTGTTCGCATGGGAGAGTGTCGGTGACGAGTGATGGGCCCCGCTGAAGGGACGCATGGCTCAACAAAGTATGCTTAGAACCGCAATGTGTGCCAGTGGGGGGCCAGCGAAGGCTGAGCAACGGCGCCGCGATGAGCCTCAAGCCGCGCTGACGAGGGGCCAACCCGGAATGAGCCCCAATTTTTCAGGATCGCGGATCGGCGCCCGGAGAAACCAGTGGGCCAGGGAAGATTGACCGATGCAGCGCGCGTTCGAGGGCCGTGCCGTCCGCCGCGCGAAATGCCGCCTCGTCGACGAACACGAATCGTCCCATGAGTTCGGCCGAACCCAGCGCGGCGGGGAAGTCCGGCGTGGGAGTCTCCTCATGACGAAAGACCAGCACCGTCCGATCCCCTGCGGCGAGCACGTTGAACGCGATGGCGCGGCGGCGGGATAGGAGCTCATGGCAGCACCGGGCCCTGGCAGCGGCGGAGCCGCGAACTTCAAACAGCTCACGGTCGCCCATTCGCACCGTGGCGCACTCCAGGCCTACGCAGGCTTCGCCCAGGCTCGAGGGCGCCGGCTCGCGTGGGAGGGCGTCGAGAAATGGCAGGCGCTCGGCGATGACGTGCCCATGCGCGCGAGGAATGGTCGCTGCCGCACCAATGGAGTTCGCCATTGCTGTGGTGTCGGGCGCGGTGCTCCAACGAAAGAGCAGCTCGAACAGCGCGGCGTCCGGCTCCCGGGCGGTCGGCGCGTTGGCCCACACCAGGAAAGCGTCTTGGCCGAAGGGAAAACGGTTCTCAGTGACCGAATTCTGGCCGTCGGTCCACAGGGTTTCTTCAGCCAGGATTCGGTCGGCGGGCGATGGTGCCAGCGGCGGGCTCAATCCTTGGGGGAAGCCGCTGCGGACACCGCGTTCTGGGGACCAAACCAACTCTACGGGCACGTCGTGCACCTTCAGGGTTCTGCGCTCGCGCGGCGAAAACTCCGGCGGCGTAGGCCAATTCCGTGGATCGAAGGGGAGTGCGTCGTCTGACGATCTGGAGCCTGCCATCGCCTGAGGGTAGCCCGCTGAACGGTGGATCCGGCTGTCGCTTTGCAGTGTGGCGGACTGTCGGTACCTTCTCGCCCCCCCGGATGGCACCCTTTCGGGCTCTTCCAAGCAGCAGATGCAAAATTCACCCGTGACCCGCCTAGAGACCTCCCTGTGAAGATTGTCTTCTTCGGCAGCAGCGACTACGCCAACCCTTCTCTCACCGCGCTCACCGAAGGTGGGTTCAAACCGGTGCTCGTCGTCACCAAACCCGACGCCCCGCGGGGCCGTGGTCGCAAGATCTATCCGGCTGAGGTTCGCCTCCAGGCGGAAGAGTTGGGTTTGGACTACGTTCAGCCCGAGAGCCCGCACGATCCCGAGTTCATCGAGACCCTGCGAAAGCTCAAGCCGGACCTCGGCGTGGTGGTGAGCTACGGCGAGATCTTGAAGCCCGACCTGCTCGAGCTGCCCACCAACGGTCACATCAACGCGCATGCGTCGATCCTGCCCAAGTATCGAGGCGCAGCACCGATTCAGCACGCCATCAAGTGCGGCGAGACCGAGACTGGCATCACGGTCATGCGGCTCAACGAGAAGATGGACGAGGGCGATATCTTGCTCATCGACAAGACGC
>CBESZZ010000322.1:0-5209 GCA_965534055.1 uncultured bacterium
CGGCTTCCAGCTCTTTGTGGATGTCCTGTGTACCGCAGATGAAGCGCACGCTCGAAAGCCCCAGGCCGTGACTCTCGATGGCGGCTTTCGCCGCGGTCATCAGTGCCGGGTCACTGGATAGGCCGAGGTAGTTGTTCGCGCAGAGGCAAAGCACGTCCTGGTCGGCGTGGCTCGAGACGCGGATCGCTGCGTCCTGCTTGGAGAGCAGGACGCGTTCTTCCTTCCACAGGCCTTGCTCCCGGATCTCTTCTAGTTCAGCGGTCAGGCGGTGGTGGACGGTGTCGAACATCGAGTTTCTCTGGTCAAGCGGGCTGCGGGGTGGCGAAGGCTAGCCGTTTGCATCGAGTGGATGCTCGACGGGTTTGCATCGGCCGGGATTGTCCGATTGAATCTTCTCGCGCGCCATGTGGAACCCAAACCCAAATCGAACCATCCCGTTCCTCGTACTCCTTGCGGCCTTCGCGCTGCAAGCTTGCGCTGGAGCTCCACGACCCTCGCCCTATCAGGTCCGCAACGTCCGCGAGATTTCGCGGTTCGCGGTGCAGCGCGGTGGCCAGCAGCTGGGCTACGTCGTGTCGCTGGTGATCGAAGACCCGGCGGGCGGCGCGGGGGTGCAGTTCTTCCGAGTGGAGAACCAGGCGGGGCAGTGGGTCGGGGAAGCATCCACGAGCGGGCGTTTCACACGCCGCGTCCCCTTCCGTGACGAGGGCGAAGACCTGGGGATTCACCCGATGGCAGTGGGGGTGGCGAAGTTGTTCGACGTCTCGTCGGTCACGCTTGAGAAGGTTGATCCCGAGGCGCCTGGTGCCGGGGCTCAGGAGTCCATAGGACGTTCTGGAGCACTGGAAGCCGCGTCATCCAAGCAATGGGGCTCCAAGCCCGTGGAGGGGCGATGAGTTCATCCTCGAAGCGTCCGGGTCGGCCGGTAGACGCGTCCCGCGTGGAGATGACGGAGATCGTCTTCCCCAACGACGCCAACCCGCTCGGCAATGTGATGGGTGGTCGTGTCATGCACTGGGTGGACATCTGCGCGGCCGTCGCGGCGGGCCGCCATGCGCGGACACCTGTGGTCACTGCAAATGTGGACCAGATCGACTTTCACCGACCCGTCAAAGTGGGCGGGATCTTGGTGCTCTACGCCGCGGTGAACTTTGCCGGGCGGACGTCGATGGAGGTGGGCGTGAAGGTCTTGAACGAGAACCGTTCGACCGGCGAGCGCAGCCACGTCGCTTCGGCGTATTTGACCTTCGTGTCCCTTGATGCTGCCACTGGGACGCCTAGTCCGGTGGCGCCGATCGTGCCTGGCAACGAAGAGGACCAGCGTCGCTACGACGAAGCAAAGGTCCGGCGTGATGCGCGGATCGACAGGCGCAAGCGTCGCAACAGGCAGGACTGAGGCTCTGGGGTAGCGGCCTTCTCGCGGGTCCGGTGTTTCCGTCGTCGATGGGGGCGAGGGACAAAAAAAGGGGGGGTCAGAAGCCCCCACGGCCCCTGTACCCCCATCCGAACCGAGGTCCGGCCGGTGTGTGCTCCGACCGGTCGTTCCACCTCGACCCGGATGACTCCATGCATGTGTTCCGGGTTCAATAGGAGAAGCGTCGTGAGGGGCCCAAACGCACAGAGATTTCCTCAAAAAGCACCGATTGACTCGATCTACTCGATCCCTTCGAGCCGTTGCTCCTAGGGGGAGTGGTTCTCGCTTCCCGGCTCTACAACTCTGGTGCGACCTCGGGACAATTGGTGCCGAATCCTTCCGAAGATCTGGTGGGCCGAATCTGCTGTGCGTTCGCGATCGTCAGCGGCGTTCGCGGGCTGCTGCTCTTGGGGTGGGACACCGGCAAGCGCTGTCGTGGTCGCTCCTTGCGAGTGAGCCGCATGGCTCATCGGTTCTCGCGACGAACCCCGCAGGCGGTCACTTGACGGCCGCCTTCCCAACGAAAAAGAAGTCATTCCGGCGCCAGTTTGGCGCACGCGCCTTCCCCGCTTCGCCGCCGCGCGCTACGGTCCCGCCCCCCATGTTCGACGGATTCTCCGACAAGACAGTTCAAGCCATCCGGGCGGCCGAGGAGTTGGCCCAGCGGCTCAACGACCAGTCCGTGGCCACCGGCCACCTCATCTACGGTTTGACCGTCGACGAGAGTGTCTGCCTCAAGCACATCTTTCACGACCTCAACGTCGATCCGGACATGTTCTCCGGCTACGTCGAGAGCTTGCCTCGCGAGCCCGAGATCGAGAGCGGTGCGCCGTACAATCGGCACGTGCACACGGTGTTCGAGCGTTCGCGGGAAGCTGCGGCCGACCTCGAGGCGAAGATCGTCGAGCCGGAGCACATGGCGCTTGCGCTCCTGTCGGTGCGCTCGGGCAGCTGCTACGAGACGCTGAAGGAGTTCAGCGTCGACCCGGGATACGTCACCGGGCTGATCATGGAATCGATGGGGCTGCGCCCCGAGAACGCGCCGGACTGGTTCTAAGTCCGGGCCAAGACCCGCGGTGCTCAGTTCCCCGCGGCGCGACGCTCGACCTCGACCTGGATGATTGCTTCGTCCAAAGCGGCTGCCGTCTGCACGACGTGCTTCGTCGTGTGACCCACGCAGACATGTGCCGCCGGTAGATCGTCGGTGCTGAAACCACCGCGCTCGATGAGCACGGGATCGGTTTCGGGGTCCAGCGTCTGCACGATGCGCGACGGGACGTAGCGCGTAAGCGCTGTGCGACGGAGCGCGTCGACCGGCTCGCTCTCGCGGGCCCCGAGAATGGTGATGGTGAGTGGCTCGTAGTAGACGAGGTCGATCGCGCGGCCGTAGCCGGCGACGTAGTAGCCGTACTCGCGGTAGCTCGCGGCGAAGGACTGCAGAGCGGCGAGCGCCTCGTCGAGGAACTCGCTGCGGTGGGACAGGTAGGCCAAGCGGATCAGCGCTTCGGCCATCATCGAGTTCTCCAGGATGCTCCGGTTGCGGCGGCGCATGGTGCCCCGGCTGCGGGGATCGAACGGAATGTCGAAGAACCCTCCGCCGTCCGCGCGCTGCGTCTCCAGTGCCCGCTCAGCGATCGCCTCAGCCGGCAGCAGCAGGTCGGCGTCGCCGGTGTGCTGTGACGCGTCTACGAGAGCCCGGATCATGCAGGCCTGATCCGAGAGCATGCCCGGCAGATGGTAGGTGCCGTCCCAGTAGTGGTAGACGCCGACGCGTGAGTCATAGAGTTGGTCCACCAAGAACCGAAGCGCGCGAGTTGCAGCATCCCGCCAGTCGCGGCGGTCGAGCACGGCGGCGCCTTTGAGCAGGCTTGAGATCGCCATTGCGTTGCGGTTGGCGTGGACCGTCCGATCTCGCGCAGGTGCGTCACGACGACTCCGCGTCTTGGCATCCAGTCGGTAATAGTCCGGGTCCGCGTCCTGGCTGCCGTAAAACGCGCCGGTGTCGGGATCGGTCATCGACTCTTCGATCCAGCGGCCGATGCCCAGGGCGGCGTCACGCCAGGTCTGCTTGCCCAGGATCTGGTAGCCCTCCAGCAAGTTGCGAAGCAGCATCGCATTGGTGTCGAGCGTCTTCTCGAAGTCGGGCGTCTGCCAGTCCGAGGTCATTGAGTGCCGGAAGAATCCGCCCGCGACCGTGTCGTGCATCGGGCTGTTCACCATGGCGTCCAACGTGCGCACCACGACTTGCTGCAGCTGCGCATCGTCCTGCTTGGCCCAGCCGATCAGGGCATAGTCGAGGGCTTCGGAGTGAGGGAACTTCGCGCCGGTGCCAAACCCTCCGTGCTCGTAGTCGAAGCGTTCGAGAATCGAGGCGCGAACTTCGTCGAGGATCGTCGCGGACAATCCTGGCTGGATGCGCTGTTCGGCGCGTGCCTGCAGGGTGTCTTGGGTTCGCCACAGGTTTTCGATGCCCGCATCGATAGACTCGCGGTTGGCTGCGTAGTCCGCGGCTAGGTGGGCGAGTCGGTCAGCGAGCTCAGCGGCGGTCAGCGCGTTGGTCGTTGCCAGGAGCTCACCCCGCGGTGTCAGGAACGCGAGCGTGGGCCAACGTCCCGTGCCAAACCGTGAGTTGACGTCCGGACGGCGCTCGGCATCGACGCGAACAGGAACCCAGCCCCGCGCCACGCCGGCGATCACCCGTGCATCTTCAAGGGTGGTGCGGTGCAGCGCTTTGCAGTGCGTGCACCAGCTGGTTTCGAGTAGCAGCAGAATGGGCCGACCCTCGCGTTCCGCGCGCAGAAGGGTGTCCGGTTCGAATGCTTGCCAGTCGAGGGTCGCCACAGGCTCGGGTCAGTCCGAATCGAGCGAGGGCTGGTCGGGCGGCGTCGGGTTTGCGGCCTTGGGCCGAATGACGTGGCTCCATTCCGGCTCGAGCGCTGGTGGTGCGGCCTCGGCGCCGGGCAGGTTCGCTGCTGCCGCGGCGTGTGCTTCTGCATCGAACGGAACCCGTGGCACGTCGGCCCAAAGGCTTTCGAGCGCGTAGAAGTTGCGCGCGTCCGGCATGAAGATGTGCACGACGACGTCATCGAAGTCGAGCAGCACCCAGTGGGTATCGCTCTCTGCCGTGATCCCGGAGAAGTTGCGGCGCAGTCGGCCCGCGTGCTTCATCGCGTAGTCGAGGTCCTTGCCGAGCGCCAGCGCATGCCGTGGGTTCTTGGCCGACACGACAACGAAGTAGTCCGCAATGACCAGCGGGCCAGACACATCAAGAATTGTGACGTCCTCGGCTTGCTTGTCGACGAGCGCGCCGGCGAGAGCGAGAGCTAGGGTCTTGGAGTCGGCGGTCTTCGGGTCGGGAAGGCTGCGGGTCGTGCTGGGGAGTTCGGCCAAAGCAGTGGCGAGGATAGCAGGATCAGTGGAGTGGAGTCAGAAGTCCCACGGATGGGAGTTCTGATGGGTCACGCGGAGATGCGCGTTCGACCGGATGGAATGCTTGTTGAGACAGCTGGGGTCAACCCCCGAAGCTCTGTCCCGGGCCGGACTCCGCGGTCGCGGAAAGGCTGGAACGACACGGCCCGTGCGAGTTCTCCACAGGGGAGCTTCTCGCGCGGGCCGAGCGTGCGGACTGTGGATCTTAGCTGAAGAGCGGCAGTGCCAGCACCGAGACGATCGACATCAGCTTGATGAGGATGTTGATGGCAGGGCCGGCAGTGTCCTTGAACGGATAGCCGACGGTGTCGCCGATGACCGCTGCCTTGTGCACGTCCGAACCCTTGCCGCCCAGTGCGCCGCCTA
>CBESZZ010000323.1:0-5199 GCA_965534055.1 uncultured bacterium
CATCGCGGGTCTCGTCAAGAACGGTGGGCGTCTAGCGTTTCTGTCGTCGGGAGATCCAATGCGCGGGGAGAACTTGCTGCTCACGATCGAAGCTGCCTGGGCAGATCCCGTGCAGTTCGACAACCGAGTGGTGTCCGTGATTCCTATCGGCGCGTTGACGACCGAGGCGCTTCGACGAAGCGGTCACTTGCGCTTCGACCACTCGGAAGATGAGCCGAACGCCATCGTGCCGTTCATCCCTATGGAAGATGAGTCCAGCCTGGATAGCAGCGCACTACACGACTTGGTCTACAGGCAGTTCGAGAGCGACTTCGACAACGAAACGCTCTCCATGCAGGAGATGGGTTCTTGGCTGATTGTGCGGGGCGACCTGGACCGACGCGGAGAAGTCACGGATTGCATTCGGAATCTCGAGTCCGAATTCTTGCAGGGTGGTGTCTTGGACTGGAACGAGACCGCCACGGATCGAGATCCCTCGCCGGCCAATCGCACGGTGCTCCCCGTCATGACCGACCGCAAGGCGTTCCTGATTCGCCGCCATGAAACTCGCATGCTCAACGGCTGGGACGCCATGGTTGCTCAGGACAGCCACATCCTCGTCCCGGTGATCAACCCGCTCACCCGCGGGTCGATGCTCTCTTCGATCACGCGGTGCACGGGGCCCGGCTCTTGGAACACATCGCTCCACCTCGAATTGGTCGACGGACCCGAACCCAAGGCAACGGGACTCGAGTGGACTCATGGCGGGATCATTGAGACCACCCCGCTCACGACGCAGCGCCTTGACTCGAGCAGCCGCGCAGGCACGCCACAAGAACTTCGCTACAGCGCCGCCGCCCCCAACGAGCAACAGTTCAAGAGTACCTGGGCGGTCCACCTGACCGACCAGGGCACAAAGTCCACCGACCGGTAGGCGAGCCGGAAAGCGCGTCGGCAAGGCGGCTGCAAACAGAGCAAAGTTGCGTGCCGCCAGAAGTCTGAGGGTCAGGTATGCTTCTTGCGCTCCGACCGGTTGCCACGGGCACGGCCCGGACTAGCAACAAGCGCGCCATCACAGCTCGACGCTTCCTCGCGACCTATTTTTCGCGGCGTAGCTGGAGTCATCGGTGCAGTGCGCGACTGCCCCCTCCAGCGAATGCGACTCGGCCTATCTACAAACCTGCGTACTGAACAGCGACTCTCGCAGTCGCCACAGATGATTCAGGCGATGCAAGTGCTGCAGACGCCGATGATCGAGCTACAGGACCAGATCGAACAGGAGCTGCAGGACAATGTGTTCCTGGAGCTGAAGGAGCAGGACAACGACAGCGATCAAGACGGCGAGAACCAAGATCGCAGCCGTGACCGTGATCAGGCCGACGAAGGCATCACCGCGGAAGAGCGCATGCAGCGGGAACTCACCGCTGAGCTTGATCGGCTCGACAACCGCACGGACGACGGCTACCGAACCCGAACCGTCGGTTCAGCTGAAGACGTCGATCGCAAATATGAGGCGCTCTACAACACGCCGAGTCCTGATCTCAGCCTCCACGATCACCTGCTGAGCCAAACGCATCTGCTGACGCTCAGCCCGGAATTGGATCGGGTGGTCGAGCACATCGTCTATTCATTGGATGACGACGGCCGCCTCGCCGAATCCGCCGAACAAGTCGCCAATGACTTGCTCGTGCCGGTGCCTCTTGCCGACCAGGCAATCACGCTGGTGCGCACCTTGGAACCACCTGGAGTTGGCGCTCGCGACCTGCGCGACTGCATGCTGCTGCAGCTAGATCGCAAGGGCTACGTGAGGCCGCTGACGAGACGCTTGGTGGAGCGCCACCTCGAAGATCTCGCGACGAACAAGCTGCCCAAGATCGCGAAGGAAACCAGCTCCACGATCGACGATGTGAAGGAGAGCTGGGAGTGGCTCCGCGAGAACCTCGAGCCCCACCCCGGCTCGGACTTCACCACGACACGCAACGCAACGGTGGCCCCCGATGTGTTGGTCGAAGAGGTCGATGGCGAGCTCCAAGTTCACGCTGAGCGCGGCGCGCTACCGGAGATTTCCATCAGCCGGAACTATCGGAAGCTCCTCGAAGAGGCCAAGAAGGACCCCAAGATCTACGAGCACCTGCGGCGCAAGATCGATGCCGCAAAGTGGTTCATCGAGGCTGTTCACCAGCGGCAAACCACGATCCAACGCATCGCCTCGGAGATCGTGAAGCGGCAAGAGAAGTTCCTGCGCCACGGCATCCAACACCTAAAGCCCATGAAGATGCAGGAGGTCGCCGACTCGGTCGGGGTCCACATCTCCACGGTGAGCCGCGCGGTTTCGGGCAAGTTCATTCAAACCCCGCAGGGCATCTTCGACATGAAGCGGTTCTTCTCGGGGGGCACCGTGACGGACAGCGGCAAGATGGTCAGCCAACAAGCGGTGAAAGAGACACTCCGCCAGATCGTCGACGCCGAGGACAAGAGCAAACCGCTGTCCGATGACCAGCTCGTCGAAGCGCTGGCGGAGAAAGGCGTGCACATCGCACGACGGACTGTGACGAAGTACCGCAAGGCGTTGAGCATCGACGCGTCCACGCAACGCCGCGAGTTCTGAAGCGACGCGCGGGACGCGACCACGGATTACGCGTCAGCGAAGACTCGTCTAGGCTCTCTGTTCCAGTTGCGCCAACACAGTGCTGCGGTCTATGCGGTGCTCGACGCTTAGCCGGGCAAGCTCGGCATCCTCAGGACGCGCATGGATCCGCCCCGATGGCGTCTGCCAGCACTTGAACTGCACGGGCCCCAGCGCGGTGGTTCGCACCTCTTCCCAACGCTTCAGAACAGTGCGCGACACCTGATGCATGCGCACGCCAAGCGTGGATGAGTCTTCGAGAAACAATCCCGCCACATCATCGCGCACGTCGTCCGCAACCAGCGCACAGAGCTTGTGGCCAGGTCGCCCCTTCTTCATCAGCAGGGGTTCGGCCCAAGCGTCCAGCGCACCAAGAGCCATCGCTCGCTCGATCAACCAGCCAATCGTCTCCCCCGTCGCGGTGTCGAGATTGCACGACATCTCCGTGAGCAAAGCGGGAGGCGTTCCAAACGAGGCAACCGTCGCCGCCACTTCGCCCAGCGTCAGACGCAGTACGTTGGGATGGTTCGGATCATCCCGAGTACCCGCACCCAGGCCGTTGCCAACCGGACGCATCAGGGGCGGTGCCTCGAAAGAATCCACGAGTTGGGCCACGAGGGCCACGCCGGTGGGCGTCGCTCGCTCGTTCGTCAAACCACCGGCTGTCGAGGGAATGCCGTGGGCCTGCAACACGCCGAGCGTCCCTGGCGCTGGTACCGGCATGGTGCCGTGGGCGCACTCGACCGTGCCCGACCCGACGACTACCGGGCCGCAATAGAGCTTGTCGAGCCCAAGCAGCGACGTGCCCAAACATGCGCACACAACATCCACGAGCGCGTCCTCTGCACCCACTTCGTGGAAGTGCACAGCCTTCACGGACATGCCGTGCGCATCCGCTTCGGCTTCCGCGATCGACTTGAACACACCCCGCGCTGCTTGCCGCACCGCGTCGGGAACCTTCGCACGCTCTAGGATCGCTTCGACGTCCGATAGGTGCCGATGCACGTGGGGTCGATCACCGGCGAGGTCCACGACGAAGCGGGTGGCCGCGAGCGTGGCCCGCGTGGTTTTCTCGACCCGAATCGAAACCCCCGGAAGACCGAGGGAATCGACGGCCGCCTGAAGCGGAGCCAAGGGCACTCCGGCATCGAGCAGAGCCGCGACCCACATGTCTCCGGCCACACCGGAAAAGCAGTCCAAGACACCGATACGCATTCCGGCATGCTCTCCTCGATGGCCGCCGAACGCAGGGGGAAATCGGGGATTCGACGCCGCTCTGCCAGACTGCCCCGCCAAAAAGCCCGACTGAATGGCCCACGACCTGTGCACCTCCTAAGCGAGGCTCCTGACGCCCTCGTCGCATCGGACCAATCCTCCGCAAGATCCCGCGCGATCGTGACGAGTGACCTTAGGAGCGATCGAAGCTACCCAACACCAGCCCGCTTCCTGCTCGACGGGCTATCCTTTCCACGCCATGGACCTTGGCCCCTCTTCCCTGATTCGACATCGCGCCGCCCGCGCCCAGCGCATGGCGGCCTGCGTCGTCGTCGCTCTCACGCTGGGGTTCGAACCATCCAGAAGCCAGTCTCCCCAAGGCGCCCAGCCAGCCCTTCATGGCGAGAGCGTCGAGACCGCCACTTTGCTCCGGCGTCCGATCGCTCCAGCGGTCGCAATTGCGGTATCCGCCCTGCTCGAATCCTCCGACGAGGAGCTGAGGAGCCAGGCTGGACTCGCGCTCGCGGCGCTCGAGCGTGGCAGCGCGACTGCGAAGACCCAGTCCCGCCTACTGGCTCTGTCGAAAGTCTCGGATGACGCGATCCGGCTTCGCGCGATCGTCGCACTCGGGGTTGCGGGATTCCCCGGTGCGGAAGCACGGCTGCAAACCGTGCTCAACGATCATCGCAGCAAGGCAGACGAAGACGCCATCGCAGCAGCGCTCGGCCTCGGCCTGCTACCTCCGGACCACGCGGGAGCACGCGTAGGCAAGGAACTCACCACGCTCATTCGCTCCGGCCTCGGTCGTCGCGGCGCGCTGGTCGAAGCACTTCTCGCAGGCTTGAGCCGTGGCGCCCACCCGTCCGTCGCGACGTCCATCCTTTCGATCCTCGAAACCCGGGCACGCGAACACGCATCGCTGCATCAACTCGCCACGACCGTCCTCATCCATGCCAACGGCGTCCGGCTGAAAGACGTCGAAGCCGGACTGCAATCGAACCACTTCGCGGAACAAGACACTGCGATTCAAGCGTTGATGTTCCTGCCCAAGGACGCGTTGAGGGAGTTGAGCAAGGCCAGCAAAACGAAGCTACGCAAGCTCGCGATGCGAGCCTCCACCGACGGCATCCGTGGCCGTGCACTTCGAGTGTTGGCTCGCATTCGCGATCCCGAAGCGCTGCAGATCGCTCTTCGAGTCATCGATTCGGGTTCGGCAATCGAAGCTCCGGGCTTCGCGAGTCTCGTGGCCGCGAGCGTCCACACGATTCGTCAACTTGGCGGAGGCGAACGAGCCCGTGCGCTAGAGACGCTCGCTCTGACTTCAAAAAACCCGACGTTTGCGGTGCGCCTGCTGCGAGGCTGCGCAAACAGCACCCTGC